>DASYQW010000248.1 GCA_036005065.1 Candidatus Methylomirabilota bacterium
CTGGCCGTGATGCTGGTCATCGACCGCTCGGGCTCGATGGCGATGGGGATGAAGGACAACGACAAGGTGAACAAGCTGGAGGCGGCCAAGGAGGCCGCTCACCTGGTCGTCGACCTCCTGGACGAGCGGAACGAGGTCGGGGTCCTGTCCTTCGACACCGAGTTCGTGTGGCACGTGCCGCTGCAGACGGCCAAGGACAAGCGGGCGGTCCACCGGGAGATCGCCGCCATCAAGGCGGGGGGCGGCACCGACGGATACCCCGCCGTGCGCGAGGCCTACAAGGCTCTGTTCGACCGCGACGCCCTGCTCAAGCACGTGATCTTCCTTTCCGACGGGCAGATGACCCGCGGCGACTTCGCCGCGCTGATCCGGCGGATGGTCAAGGACAAGATCACCGTCTCGGGCGTGGCCATCGGGTCCGACGCCGACCTCCAGCTCATGATGGACGTGTCGAAGTGGGGTCGCGGGCGGTTCTACTTCACCGAGGAGACCACCACCGTCCCGCGGATCTTCACGCTGGAGACCCAGCTCGCGTCGAAGGCCTCCCTCGTCGAGCAGCCGTTCCGGCCGATCGTGACGAACCAGTACCACGAGGCCATCCAGGACATCGACTTTTCCAAGGCTCCGCCGCTCGGCGGTTACGTGGCCACCACGATCAAGCCGACAGCCGACCAGCTCCTGATGACTCATCAAGAGGATCCGCTGATGGCCGCCTGGCGCTATGGGCTCGGGCGCTCGATCGCCTTCACGTCCGACGCCAAGGCCAAGTGGGGCATCCTCTGGCTCCGGTGGCGGGACTTCAACAAGTACTGGGCCCAGGCCGTCCGCTGGGTCCTCCGGGCCAGCTCCCGCAGCGACGTGACCGCGATCGTGGAGCGCCGCGACGGGCGGGGCCTCGTCACGGTGGAGGCGATCGATCCCAAGGGGGAGTTCATCAACTTCCTCGACACCCACGTCGGGGTGATCAACCCCGACAAGAGTCAGGCGGTGGTGGAGCTCGAGCAGGTGGCGCCCGGACGCTACCGCGGGGCGTTTCCGACTCGCGCGGAGGGGGTGTATCTGGCGGGTCTGTCGCAGCGGAGGGACCAGCAGCTGATCGGCTCCCAGATCGTGGGCACGGTGGTTCCCTATGCGCAGGAGTACCGCGAGCTCGGTCCCAACGAGGTGCTGCTCCGGGAGATCAGCGAATTGTCGGGTGGGGGGTCCGTGACCGATCCCAAGGAGTCGTTCACGCTGAACCGCCGCCGTTCGCGCGTGCCGACGGACCTGTGGCCGTGGCTCGCCGGAGCGGTGACGCTCGCCCTCGTCCCGGAGATCGCGGTGCGGCGGATCGGCCCGGCGGTCGGCCGGTGGGCTCGCCGGCTGCGGGGAAGGTCACAGGAGGTGAGCGCCGATGCTTAGCGTCGGGTTGGTGATCCCGGCATCCCGTCAGCCGCGACCGGGCCACGCCGCGCGCGCGCTCCTGATCGCGCTGGTCGGCGGCGTGGCGCTGGCGTCGGGCGCCGGCGATGCCCAGGCGGCGACCAGGCCCCGCGCCGTGCTCATCCTGCCGTTCCAGAACGTCACGCCCGGCGGCGCCGACGGTTGGCTGGGTGAGGGGATCGCCGAGACGCTCCAGCAAGCCGCCGAGACGACACCGGCCCTGCTGCCCATCGATCGCATCCGGGTGGCTCAGGCCGCCCGCGCCGCCGGCCTCGATTCCCAGAGCGGGCCGCCCGACCGAGCGGGGACCGCCACCCTGGCCCGAGCGCTGCGGGCCGAGCTCGTCTTCTACGGCGAGTACCAGCGGACGGCCGACGGCGGGATCTCGATCGTGCCGAAGCTCCTCGATACGGCCAAGGGTGGCGAAGGTCACGCGCTCGACGCCGTCGTGGCCAGCCCCGACCGGATTCTCGAAGGCCAGGCGGAGATCATTCTGACCTATGCCAAGGCGCTGAAGCTCGGCCTCAAGCCGGACGAAGCCCAAAGGCTGGTGGCGGCCGCCAAGCCGACGACCAACCTGACGGCCTTCGAGGCCTACGCGAAGGGCCGGCGCTCGTTCCTCCGCAGCGGCCAGGAAGGGTACGAGGGAGCGGCCGAGCTGTTCGCCCGGGCCATCGAGATCGACCCGACCTTCGCGCTGGCTCACTACGACCTCGGCCTCGCCCACCTGGCCCTGGGAAACCGCTGGAAGGGCGCCGCCCAGTTCCGGGCCGCGACGCAGGTCGATCCGACGATGCCCGAGCCGTTCAAGGCGCTCGGTGACCTGTTCATGCTGAGCCCGCGCCGCCTGTACGATCAGGCGATCGAGGCCTACCAGAAGGCGTTGAGCCTGAGGCCGCACTACGCCGAGGCCTATGTGGGGCTCGGCGACGCCAAGGCGGCCAAGGGGGACCACGAGGGGGCGATCGGCCACTATCAGAAGGCGCTCGCCCTGGACCCCTTGAACGCGCGGGTGCACTTCAGCCTGGGCAAGATCTATTACAACGAGAAGGGCCTCTACTACGAGGCCGTCAACGCGTACAAGAAGGCGATCGAGCTCGACCAGTACTTCCTCGACGCCCGGATGGGCCTGGGGGAGATCTACGAGGAGAAGGGGTTATACCGGGACGCGATCGCCGAGTACAAGAAGGTGATCGAGGCCGAGCCCAAGCACACCGGGGCTCATTACAACCTCGCGCTCGCCTACGAGAAGGTCGACGTGAAGGAGGCCATCACGCACTGGGAGCGGTACATCGGGCTGGCCTCTCAGATCGCCACCGAGAAGGAGTGGGTCGACGTCGCCCGCCAGCACCTCAAGAAGCTGCGGGACAAGGAGAAGAGTCAGTAGGACGCCGACCCGCCACCGAGGTGCCCAGGCGGTCAGGCGGCAGGGCCGATGCCGAGGAGCGCCGAGAGCCGGGGGCGGTCGAAGCCCACGATCACCTCATCGCCGACGACGATCACGGGCACCGCCATCTGGCCCGTGCGCCGAAGAAGGTCCTCGCGCCCTTCTATGTCGGTGGTGACGTCGATATCCGTGAACGCGACGCCCTTAGACGAAAGAAACTCTTTCGCCGCCTTGCAAGGCCTTCAGGTGGGGCTGGAGTAGATTCTCACCGCGCGGTCGGTCATTCCTGGTTCCTCCGTCAGGGCGTCTGTGGCCGTCTACTCGATTAGATGCGGCGCGGACGGATAGGGTTGCGGTGTCGGTTCCTTGACAACGGCCCGGGGGTTTCGTATGTTATCGATGTGCCTGTTTTTACAGGCACCCAAGGACGACGGAGACCAATCGACCTCGCCACGGCACGTCCCAGGGGGCCGCAATGAAGGGAGAGCTGCGAAAGGACCCGTCCACGGGCAAGTGGAGCCTGGTGCGGCGTGGAGAGGCGCGACCGTGGGAAGACAACGGGGCTCTCTGCCCCTTCTGTCCGGGGAACGAGAGCCTCACGCCCAAGGAGATCGTCGCCTATCGGCCGCCCGGGAGCGCTCCCAACGGGACCGGATGGCAAGTCCGGGTCTTCCCGGAGGGTGATCCCTACTTCAACATCGAGGAAGACCTCGTCCGCGAAGGCGTCGGCATGTTCGACCGGATCTCGACCCGGGGGGCCAGCGAGATCGTCGTCGAGGATCCCGGGCACGAGCTGACGCTCGCCAGCATGGACGAGGCTCAAGTCGAGCGGGTCCTGTGGATGTACCGGGATCGCATCCAGGACCTCAAGCGGGACAGCAAGATCCGGAACGTCGTCGTGACCCGGTTCCAGGGCAAGCCGGGAGCGAAGATCCGCCACCCGTACTCGCGGATTCTCGCGACGCCGATCATCTTCGACGACGTGCGGACCGAGCTCAACCAGGCCCGGGAGTACTACGCCTACAAGCGCCGCTGCGTCTATTGCGACACCGTGCGCGAGGAGCTGGCGAGCGGCGAGCGCCTGGTTCGCATGACCTCCCACTTCGTGGTCTTCGTCCCCTACGCGGCCCGCGTCGCCTTCGAGCTTCGGATCCTACCCCGGCGCCATGCGTGCGCCTACGAAGACATCTCCGGGGAGCAGGTTTCAGACCTGGCCCGTCTCCTCCGGGGGCTTCTGCGCATCCTCGGGAAGGCTCTCGGCGATCCCCCCTTCGAGATGGTGCTTCACACGGCACCGAACCTCCAGGTGAAGGTCCTGCAGGGCGAGTGGGACACCGTCGCCAGGGACTATCACTGGCACTTCGAAGTCCTGCCGGGCACCGAGCACCGGCGGGCCGTGGCCGGCATCGCGGTCAACGAGACGTTCCCCGAAGAGGCCGCGCGAGCCCTCCGGGAAGATTCCGCGACTCGGCCGGCCGGCTCTCCCAGCCCTAGGAGCCCGTCGGGTTAACCTGGCGCGAAGCGAACGCCAGACCGCCCACGGTCGGTGTTCCGCTTCGAGCGCCGGCTTTGCCGGCGCAACCTCCTGGGGGGAGGTTTCGGAGGGGGCCGCCGAGGCCCCTCCGGGCAGATCTCACGGATAGAAGCCGCGGAGCTGGAACGCCTCGGCTACCCGCCGGACCCCGAGCATCAGGGCCGCGGTGCGCAGGCTCACGGATTCCCGCTTCACGACCGCGGCCACCTGGTTGAAGGCGCGGATGATCAGTTCCTGCAGGCGCGTGTTGATCTCGCTCTCCCGCCAGAAGTAGTACTGGAGGCCCTGGACCCACTCGAAGTAGCTCACGACGACGCCCCCGGCGTTCGCCAGGATGTCGGGAATCACCGTCACGTGTCGGTCGGCCAGGATCTCGTCGGCTTCGGTGGTGGTCGGCCCGTTCGCACCCTCGGCGATGATCCGGCTCTTGATCCGGTCGGCGTTGTGGACCGTGATCTGGCCCCCGACCGCGGCGGGCACGAGGACCTCACAGGGGAGCTCGAGGAGCTCGGCATTGGTGATCGCCTCCGCCCCCGGGAAGCCGACCACCGAGCCCGTCTCCTTCACGTGGTTATTCAGCTCACGGATGTCCAGGCCCTTCGGGTTCAGCACCCCGCCTTTGGCGTCCGACACCGCGATCACCAGACACCCTTCGCGCCACAGAAGGCGGGCCGCGACCGACCCCACGTTGCCGAATCCCTGGATCACCACGCGGGCCCCTTTGAGGTCCATGGCGGCACCTCTCGCCGCCTGACCGAGGGCATAGACGAGCCCGCGGCCGGTCGCATCCCGGCGGCCGGCGGAGCCTCCGATGAGGAGCGGCTTGCCGGTGACCACTCCGGGGACGGTCCGCCCCTGGGTCATCGCGTAGGTGTCCATGATCCAGGCCATCGTCTGCTCGTTGGTGCCGAGGTCGGGGGCGGGGATGTCGAGGTCGGGGCCGATCAGCAGCATGACCTCGGCCGTGTACCGGCGCGTCATCCGCTCGAGCTCACGCTGCGACATGGCGCCGGGGTCGCAGGCCACGCCGCCTTTGGCGCCCCCGTAGGGAAGCCCCATGAGGGCGCACTTCCAGCTCATCAGCATGGCCAGGGCCGTGACCTCGCCCAGGCTGACTTCGGGGTGGTAACGGATGCCGCCTTTGGTGGGGCCGAGCACCGTGTTGTGGTGGACGCGGTAGCCGATGAAGACCTCGGTGTGCCCGTCGTCCATGAGCGTCGGGATACTGACCACGAGTGCCCGGCGAGGGTAGCGCAGCCGCTCGTGGATGCCGGGATCGAGGCGGATCCGCTTGGCCACGCCGTCGAGCTGGTCGAGGGTGCTACGGTATAGCGTGGACGATTCAAACTGTAGTTTACTATCCAAACCCAAGGCCTATCCTCCCGCGGGCTTGCGAGATCTGGCTTGACAGTGCCGGGGCCGTATGTCATGCTCCTTAAGGCGACCAAAACGGTCGCCGATCGGAGAGGTCGGTGTTACGATTCACGAAAAGGGCCGACTACGGGCTGATGGCGATCCATTATATCGCGTTTCATCAGCATCACGGTGTGGTGAACGCGAAGCGGATCGCCGAAGACCTGGGGATCCCCGCGGAACTCCTCGCCAAGATCCTCCAGCGCCTGTCCAAGCAGGACCTGATCCAGAGCGTGAACGGTCCCAAGGGGGGATACGTCCTTGCCCGGGAGCCCGGCCAGATCCGGGTCGGCGAGGTCCTGCGCGCCATCGAGGGGCCCCTCGGCATCGTGCATTGTTTCCAGACGAAATACGAGTGTCCGCAGCTGGCCCGGTGCAACATTCGGACCCCCGTGCGGGCGATCCAGGCGAGCATCGAGCAGCTGCTGGACACGATGACGCTCACGGAGATGAACAAATTCGGTGCCCCGGTGGCGACGCCGCTGTCCCTGGCCGGGATGCGGAACTGAGGAGAGCGAGACCATGGCAGTGAAGCTCCCGATCTTCATGGACAGCCACTCCACGACTCCGATGGACCCGCGGGTCCTGGAGGCCATGCTTCCCTACTTCACGGACAAGTACGGTCACCCGGGCAGCCGGAACCACCCCTTCGGCTGGGAGGCCGAAGGGGGCATGGAGCGGGCGCGGGAGCAGGTCGCCAAGCTCATCGGGGCCCGCGACCCGAAAGAGATCGTCTTCACCTCCGGCGGGACCGAGTCGGACAACCTGGCCCTCAAGGGCATCGTCGAGATGTATCGCGAGAAGGGCGATCACATCGTCACCACGGTGATCGAGCATCGGGCGATCCTCGACACCTGTCGGCGCCTGGAGAAGCATGGCGTCAAGGTGACCTACGTGGGGGTCGGCTCGGATGGACTCGTCGACGTGGAGGCCATCCGGAAGGCTCTCACGGACAAGACCATCCTGATCTCGGTGATGTTCGCCAACAACGAGATCGGGACGATCCAGCCCGTGGCCGAGATCGGCAAGCTCGCGAAGGAAAAGGGCGTCCTCTTCCACACGGATGCGACCCAGGCCGTGGGGAAGGTGCCCGTCGACATCGACAGGATGGGGATCGACCTGCTCACCTGCTCGGCCCACAAGATGTATGGGCCCAAGGGCATCGGCGCCCTCTACGTCCGCCGCAAGGCTCCACGGGTGCGCATCGCGCCCATGATCGAGGGCGGCGGTCACGAGCGAGGTACCCGGTCGGGAACGGTGCCGGTGCCGCTGGCGGTCGGCTTCGGCCAGGCGGCCGAGATCTGCCGAGAGATCATGGCCGAGGAGACTACCCGGCTGGCCAAGCTCCGGGACAGGCTCCAGGACAAGATCCTCTCGACCGTCGACGAGACGTACCTGAACGGGCACCCGGAGCGGCGCCTGCCGCACAATCTGAACATCTCCTTCGCCTACGTCGAAGGGGAGTCGGTGCTGATGGGCCTGAACAAGGAGGTGGCGCTCTCGTCGGGGTCGGCCTGCACGTCGGCTACCCTGGAGCCCTCCTACGTGATCGCGGCCTTGGGAGTCGGCGCCGATCTTGCCCACTCGTCGATCCGGTTCGGCCTCCATCGGTTCACGACCGAGGAGGAGGTGGACTACGTCGCCAACCGGACGATCGAAGTGGTGACGCGGCTCCGCGAGATGTCGCCGCTCTACGAGTTGGCGAAAGAAGGGGTCGACATCAAGTCCATCCAGTGGAAGGCTGAGTAAAGGGGGACGCGCGCATGGCGTACAGCGAGAAGGTCATCGACCACTACAACAACCCGCGGAACGTCGGCTCCTTCGCCAAGGATCTGCCGGGCATCGGGACGGGGCTCGTGGGCGCGCCGGAGTGCGGCGACGTGATGAAGCTCCAGATCAAGGTGAACCTGGACACCGGCGTCATCGAGGACGCCAAGTTCAAGACGTTCGGCTGTGGCTCGGCGATCGCGAGCTCGAGCCTGGCCACCGAGTGGCTCAAGGGGAAGAGCGTCGACGACGCGCTCAGGATCAAGAACACCGACATCGTGAACGAGCTGAAGCTGCCGCCGGTCAAGATCCACTGCTCGGTCCTGGCCGAGGACGCCATCAAGGCGGCCATCCAGGACTTCCAGGAGAAGTGGGCCCAGAAGCAGGCGGAGACGGCGGCGCGGGCCTGAACACCGAGGAGCTGGTATGGCTGTTTCGCTGAGTCCGGTGGCGCTCAAGCGGGTGAAGGAACTGATGGAGAGTCAGGGGCTGCAGAGCGCCTTCCTGCGCATGGGAGTGAAAGGGGGGGGCTGCTCGGGACTCTCCTACAACCTCGAGTTCGACACCGAGCTGGGGAAATTCGACAAGCAGTTCGACGTCGACGGCATCAAGGTCGTGGTGGATGCCAAGAGCTACCTTTACCTGAACGGCTCGACGCTCGACTGGGTGAACCAGGGGCTGGCGGGCGGTTTCACGTTCGTCAACCCCAATGCCAAGTCGAGTTGCGGCTGCGGAACCTCCTTCACGACCTGAGCCGGACGGTCGATGGGCGTGTGACTCGCTCCGGGGTCGCTCTCGATGCACCACCGGGCCTCGAGCGAGGCCCGGTCTGGTTTCGAGGAAGTGGTCGGGTTGGTCCCTGGGAGACAGAGGGAAGCAGTGGTGACGGGAACCGTGAAGTGCTGGAGCTGCGGCGCCGAGGCGCCGGGCGGTGAGCTCTGCCCGGAGTGCGGACGCCTCCAGCCGTTCCCGGCCGGCACCGACCACTGGGCCGTCCTGGGACTCGAGCGCCGGCTCGGCCTGGATCGGGGCGACCTGGAGCGGCGGTTCCACGAGTTGAACCGGCGCTTCCACCCGGACTACTTCCGGCTGCGCTCCCCCGAAGAGCAGGCCATCAGCCTGGAGGACTCGGCCGCGGTCAATACGGCCTACCGCGCCCTGCGGGAGCCTCTCGCGCGGGTCGAGTACCTGCTCGAGCGTGAGGGGCTGGGGCTGGGGGGGGCCGGCCAGGGGCAGCCGCCGGCGGACCTCTTCGAGGAGATCATGGAAGTGCAGGAGGCCCGGCAAGAGCTCGCCACCGCGGGTCCGGACCAGGCTCCGGCGTTGCGGGCCCGGCTGGAGGCGGCGCGGACGGAGCTCGACGGGCGCCGGTTCCGGACGGAGACGCGGCTGACCGATCTGTTCCCGCGCTGGGACGCGGCACCGGAAGCGGAGCGGCGGCCTATGCTCATGGCAATGCGCGACCAGCTGGCGACGCGGGCCTATCTGAAGACGGTCCTGCGCGATCTGAACGCCGCCCTCGACAGGACGGAGTGAGAGCCGGTGAGGGAATTTATGCGGGACGTGATCGTGCGGGGACGACGAGACGCAGCAGTCTGCTGGAGGGGGTTGGGGGGGAGCGGCAGCGGGCGCTCCCGCCCCAAGCTGAACTGATGGCGGAGCTGGACATCAAATCGGCCTCTCGCGGCAAGCCGCGCGAGATGCCTCGAGAGCTGGTGGTCGGAATCGACCTGGGGACGACCAACAGCCTCGTCGCGTACATGGACGATGGCGTCCCTCGGGTCATCCCGGACGAAGAGGGGCGGCCGCTCCTGCCGTCGGTCGTCGCCTTCAATCCGGACGGGGCGGTGGTGGGCGAGCCGGCGAAACGGCAGCTCATCCGGAACGCCGAGCGCGCCGTCTACTCCGTCAAGCGCTTCATGGGGAAGGGGTACGAGGACGTCAAGGAAGAGCTGCGATACTTTCCCTTCCACGTGACGCCGAGCCAGGAAGTGGTGCGCATCCGCGTCGCCGACCGCGACCTGACACCGCCGGAGATCTCGGCTCTCGTCCTGAAGGAGCTCCGGCGGCGCGCCGAGCGGCATTTCAGCCGGTCGGTGGACAAGGCGGTCATCACCGTGCCCGCCTACTTCAACGACAGCCAGCGTCAGGCGACCAGGGATGCCGGCCGGATCGCCGGCCTCGACGTGCTCCGGATCGTCAACGAGCCCACCGCCGCCTGCCTCGCCTACGGGCTTCAGAAGAAGAGCGAAGGGATCATCGCCGTGTACGACCTCGGGGGGGGGACCTTCGACATCTCCATCCTCAAGGTCAAGGCGGGGATCTTCGAGGTCCTGTCGACGAACGGGGACACGCACCTGGGGGGTGACGACCTCGACCGGGCGCTGGTGGACGTCATCCTGGCCGAGATCCGGGAACGACACGGCCTGGACGTTGGCGGAGACGCCGAAGCGATGCAGGAGATCCGGCTGGGGGCTGAAGCGGCGCGGGTCCGCCTGTCGAGCGCCGAGCGGACCGTCCTGACGCTTCCCATGCCGCAACACGGGTTCGTCTACCGACGGGAGCTCGGGCGGCCCGAGCTCGAGCGCCTGATCGAGCCCATCGTCGAGCGGACACTGAGACCCTGCCGCCTGGTCGTGGCCGATGCCGGGGTCAGCACCGCGCAGATCGACGAGGTGGTGCTGGTGGGCGGCGCGACCCGCACGCCCCTCGTTCGTCGGCGGGTGGAGGAGCTGTTCGGCAAGCGCCCGCATTCGGAGCTGAATCCGGACGAAGTGGTGGCCCTCGGCGCCGCGGTCCAGGCCGACATCCTGGCCGGCGGCACCACGAACCTGCTGCTGCTCGACGTCACGCCGCTGTCGCTGGGCATCGAGACGCTGGGCGGGGCCGTGGGCGTCTTGATCCCGCGGAACACGACCATCCCGACCTCCGCCAAGGAGGGCTTCACCACCTCGGTGGACGGCCAGTCGGTCGTCGACATGCACGTTGTTCAGGGCGAGCGTGACCTGGCGACGGATAATCGGAGCCTGGCCCGCTTCGAGCTGCGGGGGATCCCACCGATGCCGGCCGGCATCCCGCGGATCGAGGTCACCTTCCTGATCGACGCCAACGGAATCCTGAACGTGGCGGCCAAGGAGCTGCGGAGCGGGACCCAGGCCTCGGTGGAGGTGCGGCCGACCTACGGCCTCACCGAGACCGAGGTCGAGCGGATGATCGACGAGTCGCTCCAGTTCGCCGAGGAGGACGTCCGGGCTCGAATGCTGATCGACGCCCGCAACGAAGCCGACACGGTCCTGCGGGCGACCGAGAAGGCCCTGGTCCAGGGAAGCGGCCTGGTGTCGGCCGAGGAAGCGGACCGGATCCAGGCCGCCACCGCCGAGCTGCGCGCGGTCCGGGACGGCGAGGATATCGACGGCATCCGGGCGGCCACTGACCGACTCAACCACGAAACCCACCGCCTGGCGGAGCTCCTGATGGACTCGGCGCTGCGCGAGGCCCTGCGGAACCGCCGGGTGACGGAAGCACTCGAGAAGAAGTGATGGCCAAGTACAAGGTGACCTTCTTGCCGCAGAACGTGACGGTGGAGGCCGACGACAAGGACTTCCCCTACGGAGACCACGGGAAGGCGGGATCGCTCCTCGACATCGCGCTCCATCACGACATCCGGCTGGAGCACAACTGTGGTGGGAACTGCGCCTGCACGACATGCCACGTGGTCGTCAAGGAGGGAGAGGAAAACCTTTCCCCGATGGAGTCGGACGAGGAAGATCGGCTCGACACCGCCCAGGGGCTGACCCTCCATTCGCGTCTGGGCTGCCAGGCGATCGTGCAGGGCGACGTCGTCGTGGAGATCGTGGATTAGCCGACGAAGAGAGGCGGCCTCACATGGGACTCAAGTGGAGTGACGCCGAGGACATCGGGATTCAGCTGGCGGGGAAGTTCCCGGACACCGACCCGCTGACCGTTCGGTTCACGGAGCTCCACAAGTGGGTGACCGAGCTCGCCGACTTCGAGGACGATCCCAAGGCCTCTTCGGAGGGGAAGCTCGAGGCCATTCAGATGGCGTGGCTCGACGAATACCGCGCCAGCCGTGAGTGACCCGATGCGGCGCCGGGCCCAGGACCGGAGCTACCAGGTGACGACTGTATCCGCCGCGAATATCAGATCGAGGAGGCCGGCGTGGTTGATCGCCGGGTAGGGGGACTCGCCGTGTCCGGCCTCGCCGTCGTCCAGCCGGAAGACCTGGCCCGGGAGCGGCGCCGCCAGCCGGGCGGCCTTCTGCAGCAGGACCACCGAGAGCGTGAGACCGGGGTCGTGGGCCTGCTGGGCGACGACGTCGAGCGCTGTCTGGTTGGCCGGGTCCTTGATGAGGTGCAGGACGTGCGGCATGGCTCAGAACACCAGGACCCGATCGCTCTTCGCCACGAGGCCCGCGAGGTCTTCGCGCGAGATCGGGATCATCGTCGGCCCGTCGGCGTTCCAGTTGTCGTCGTCCGGGATGACGGCCCGCTCGACGTGGAACGTCTGCCCGAGCTTCTTGAGGGTCGCGATGTGCTTGAGGGTGTCTTCCCCGTCCACGTAGTCCTCGACCTCCGCGCTGAAGACCTTGGCCGCCGGACCGAGGAGCGCGATGGTGACGTCGTTCTCGCCGGCGATGATGCCGAGGGCGATGCGGATGGCCTCGTTGGTCCGGTGAGACGTCTCGGGGTCGCCCGAGACGATGACGAGGACGTGCTCGGCCGCCACGGGCTAGTTCAGGGCCACGAAGCGCTCGCACCCGTTGATCAGATCGGTGAGGACCACCAGGCCGCAGTAGGTGGCCTTCTCGGTGATCGGCAGCCGCCGGCGCTGGCAGCCATATGCGCAGACGAAGAGCTTGGCGCCGTGCCGGCCCAACTCGAGGATGCGGTCGTCGTCGATGTTGCGGACGCCGTCGTCGATCATGTAGAGGTACACGTCCGCCCCCCGCGACAACGCCTCCCGGCTCAGCCCCAGGCAGGTTTCCAGGTTCGGGTGGTCGGGCGGCGTCGAGAGAAGGATGCCGAGCTTGCGCCCCTTGAGGTCGGATGTGGCGTGGAGAGAGCTCACCGATACGTCTCCTCGATGCTCCAGCCCACGCTAACATCCGGTGCCACTCGTGTCAACGCGCGCCGCCCCGAAGAGGGCGCGAACCCGACGAGGTGAAGGTGACTATGCGTCGCGTCTACCTGGATCACAACGCCTCCACGCCGGTGCATCCCGAGGTCCTCCAGGCCATGCTGCCCTACTTCGGGGAGCTCTATGGCAATCCTTCGAGCATCCACGGCTTTGGTCGCGAGGCCCGCGATGCCGTCGAGCTGGCGCGCGAAGAAATCGCGGGATTCCTGGGGGTCGCCAAGGAGGAATTCGTCTTCACCTCCGGCGGCACCGAGTCGGACAACCTGGCGATCAAAGGGGTGGCCTACGCCCGGGGGGCCGGTCACGTCATCAGCTCGCCGGTCGAGCACCACGCCGTGCTTCGGACGTGCCAGACGCTGGAGCGGCAAGGCTACGCGGTGACGTACGTCCCGGTCGACGGCCAGGGCCGGGTCGACCCCGACGACGTGCGGCGCGCGGTTCGGCCGGACACGGTCCTGATCACCATCATGTATGCGAACAGCGAGGTCGGCACCATCATGCCGATCGCCGAGATCGGCCGGATCGCCGCCGAGCACGGGATCCCGTTCCACGTCGACGGGGTCCAGGCCTTCGGGAAGATCCCGTTCTCGGTGCGCGACTGTGGCATCAGCCTGCTGTCGTGCTCGTCGCACAAGATCTATGGTCCCAAGGGGCTGGGCGGGCTGTACATCCGGAAGGGTACCAAGATGGTTTCGATCCAGCACGGCGGGGACCACGAGCGCCGGCGGCGCGCCGGCACCGAGAACGTGCCGGCCATCGTCGGGTTTGCCAGGGCTGTCGCCCTCCGGGCCCGTGACATGCAGGAGGAGGCCCTACGCGTGAGGCGGCTCCGGGACCGCCTGTGGGAGGGCGTGGAGGCGAAGGCCCCCGATGTCCGGCTCAATGGGCACCCGGTGCATCGCTTGCCCGGGACGGTCAACATGAGCTTCCGCGGGATCGAGGCGGAATCGCTCATCCTGGCCCTGGACCTCAAGGGCATCGGCGCCTCGGCCGGCTCGGCCTGTACCTCGGGAAGCCTGGAGCCCTCCTACGTCCTGACCGCCATGGGGGTGCCGCCCGAGTGGGCGCTCGGTGCCCTGCGCTGCTCGCTCGGGCGAAGCACGAGTGAGGAGGACATCGACTACGTGCTGGAGGTCCTGCCGGCGGCCGCCGACCGACTCCGCGCGCTGTCGCCGGCCACGGTGGCCTGACCGGACCGATGAGGTACAGCGACGCGCTCATCGACCACTTCCGGGCGCCGCGGAACGTCGGCATGATGCGCAGCCCGGACGGTGTCGGCGAGAGCCAGGATCCGACTTGCGGAGACCTCGCCCGGTTCTACTTGCGGGTCACCGACGGGCGGGTGGTCGAGGCCCGCTTCCAGACGTACGGCTGTGGGCCGTCCATCGCGGCATCGAGCCTGGTCACCGAGCTCGTCCGCGATCGCCCGGTCGAGGACCTCGGGGAGCTCACGCCCGGCGCCGTCGAGCGGGCGCTGGGGGGGTTGCCGGCCGATCGCCGCCACGCGGCGACGCTGGTGATCGAGGCGCTCCGCGCCGCTGCCGCCCACTATCGCCAGACGTATACGCCGGAGGTGAGTCGTGTTTGACGCCATCCGCCGCGATGTCCAAGCCGCCCTCGA
Organism: Candidatus Methylomirabilota bacterium; assembly: GCA_036005065.1. Taxonomy (NCBI): domain Bacteria; phylum Methylomirabilota (SeqCode); species Candidatus Methylomirabilota bacterium. The sequence goes on from DASYQW010000248.1 coordinate 14,302, forward strand.
GCGCGACCCGGCCGCCCGGAGCCGGCTCGAGGTAGTCCTCTGTTACCCCGGAGTCCACGCACTGGCCTTCCACCGGCTCGCCCATCGGCTCTGGAACGCCGGGTGGGTGGTCAGCGCGCGCTTCGTCTCTCACCTGGCTCGGTTCGTGACCGGCATCGAGGTCCACCCGGCCGCCCGGCTCGGGCCGGGGGTCTTCATCGACCACGGGATGGGCGTGGTCATCGGTGAGACCGCCGAGGTCGGCGAGAACGTCACGCTGTACCAGGGCGTCACGCTCGGTGGCACGAGCCTCAAGCGCGAGAAGCGCCATCCGACGCTCGAGCGGAACGTGGTGGTCGGGGCGGGGTCGGCGATCCTGGGGGCGATCACGATCGGCGAGGGGACGCGGGTCGGGGGCGGCTCGGTCGTCGTCAAGGACGTTCCGCCGAACTCGGTCGTGGTCGGGGTGCCGGGCAAGGTGATCTTTCGCGACGGCCGGCGAGTGACGGAGGTCTTCGACCTCGAGCATACCGACTTGCCGGACCCGCTGGCGAAGGCCATCGAACAGATGCTGGACCGGTTCCAGACGATGGAGGGCGAAATCGCCGCGTTGCGGAGGCTCGTCAGCGAGGCGGTGCCGACGCCGGACCGACAGGCGTGAGTCCCGGGGAGGGGATCGTGACCTTCAACGACGCGATGACCGTGAAGGAAGCATCGGCGTACCTCGCCCTCGACGAGGCCGCGCTGGCACGGATGGCGGAGGACCGACAGATCCCGGCCGTGAAGGTCGAGAACCAGTGGGTCTTTTCGCGGAAGTCGCTCCAAAAGTGGCAGCGGCTCCAGGCCCGTCGCAACACGCGCCCCTGAGATTGACAGCTCGCCGGCATTCCCCCTAGAATCCGGCCCAATCGGTCTCCATGTCCGTCTGATGGTACCCGTGGCCCGGATAACCCTGGAATGGGCACCCTAGCGAGGAGGTTGACGATGCGACTCCTGAGGCTCGGTACCCTGCTGGTCGTCCTCCTCGCCGCCGTCACATCGGTATCGGCGCAGGCGAAGGCTCCCGGCGTCACCGACACCGAGATCGTCATCGGGCTCACGACGCCGCTGTCGGGACCGGCGGCAGCCTGGGGCAACACCGCGGTGGCCATGGAAGCGTGGGCCAAGTACGTCAACGATCAGGGTGGCATCCACGGCCGGAAGATCAAGACCGTCCTCAAGGACGACGGCTATGTGCCCGGCCGGGCCGTCGCCAACCTGACCGAGATGAAGGACAGCGTCTTTGCCGTGGTGGGGCTCCTGGGCTCGGCCATCCTGAACGCGTCCAAGGATCTCGTCGCCGAGGCGAAGATCCCGATCGTCAACCCGTACGGCAACCCGGCGATCTGGGAGAAGCAGGCCCGCGAGAAGCTGCGCTACGTCTTCGTGAATTACCCCGACTACATCGACGAAGGCGAATTCCTGGTTGGTCAGGCCGTGACCAAGCTGGGGGCCCAGAAGGTCGCCGTCTTCTTCCAGAACGACGACTACGGGAAGGGCGGGCTGGACGGCGTCAAGAAGGGATTGCGTGGCCTCGCCGGGAAGGGGTCGCTGGCCGCCGAGGTGGCCTACGAGCTGGCTGATCGCGAGATGGGGACTCACGCCCTGAAGCTCAAGGACTCCGGGGCCGACACCGTGATCTTCTACTCGACGATCACCCATGGCGCCAACGTGATCAAGGAAATGGCCAAGGTCGGGTATCGCCCCCGGCTGGTGGCCTCGTTCCCTCTGGGGGACCACCACATCATGTTTCGCCTGCTGGGCGACCTGTGGGACGGCGCCCATGTCAACGTGCTGGGGACGATCGTGGGCGAACCCGACGGCGACCGGATCGCGGACATCCTGGTCAAGTACGAGCCCAAGCTGAAGGGCAAGGAGAGCACGGCGCTGGCGGGAGCGGCTCCGATGATCCTGGCGGTCGAAGGCCTCAAGCGCGCCGGCCGGAACCTCACCCGGGAGGCGTTCGTCGAGGCCATGGAGACGCTCAAGGACTATGTCCCCGAGAAGCTCACCGCGCCGATCACGTTCGGCCCCAACCGCCGCCACGGCGCCAATGCGGTGCGCTTCATGCGGGCCGAGAAGGGCAACCTGGTGCCGCTCCAGAGTGGGTATCAGCTCTTTCCGCCCCACTTCTAGCGGGAGGCGCCCGGACCTGACGGCCTGATAACCGCCTCCCGCGCACCTTGGGCCGCCTTCTGGAGGTCCGGGACCTATTGCTCCGCTTCGGCGGGATCCAGGCTTTGGCCGGGGTCGAAATCGCCATCGACGAGGGCGAGGCCCTCGCCGTGATCGGGCCGAATGGATCCGGCAAGACCTCACTGTTCAACTGCATCACCGGAATCTATCGCCCCACCGCCGGCACCATCGCCTTCCGGGGAGAGAGCCTGCGCGGGCTCTCCCCCGACGCGGTGACCCGCCGCGGCGTGGCCCGCACATTCCAGAACCTTCGACTCTTCCTCAACATGTCGGTCCTCGACAACCTGCTCCTGGGCCGGCATCTACACTTCGAGCGGAAGCTCGCTCACGCGATACTCCGGCTCCGGCGCGAAGAGATCCGTCACCGGCGACACTGCGAGGAGATCATCGAGTTTCTGAACCTCGAGCCCTACCGAAAGACCCGGGTCGCCGACTGTCCCTACGGCGTCCAGAAGCGGGTCGAGCTCGGGCGGGCGCTGGCCACCGAGCCGCAGCTTCTCCTGCTCGACGAGCCGGTTTCGGGCTTGACCGCGGAGGAGAAGGAGGAGGTCGCCTACTGGATTCACGAGATTCGGGGCCGCTTCGGAGTCACGATCCTCCTCGTGGAGCATGACCTGCGGGTGGCGTCGCGGCTGGCCGGCCGGATGGTGGCGCTGGATCACGGGGTGAAGATCGCCGAGGGAGCGCCGGAAGAGGTTCAGCGCCATCCCGACGTGGTGCGGGCCTACCTCGGGGAGTGAGGACCGCATGCCCGGGACGGCTCGGCCGTTGCTGCGCGTCTCGAGCATCGAGACACTGTACCTGGATCGCATCTATGCCCTGCTCGGGGTCACGATCGAGGTCCCGGAGCGGTGGATCGTCGCCGTCCTCGGCCCCAACGGAGCGGGGAAGACGACCCTGCTCAAAACGGTGGCCGGACTCCTGAAAGACCAGCCGAAGAAGGGCTCGATCGAGTTCGCCGGACAGCGGATCGAGCGGCGGTCACCGGAGGCGATCGCGAACCTGGGTGTCGTGTACGTGCCCGAGGACCGCGGGCTGTTCCGGGAACTCACCGTGTGGGAGAACCTTCAGCTCGGTCTCTGGGGGCGGCGCGACGGCGGCATCGCACAGGACCTCGACTTCGTGTATGGCATGTTCCCGGTCCTCCGCGAGCGGCGCGACCAGCAGGCCGAGACCCTGTCCGGGGGCGAGCAGCAGATGCTCGCGCTGGCCCGGGCGATGCTCCGGCGTCCGCGCCTCCTGATGCTCGACGAGCCGTCCCTGGGGTTGGCACCCCAGGTCGCCCGGGGGGTCTTCGACGCCCTCGGCGCCATCAGCCAGACGGGCACCACGATTCTGCTGGTGGAGCAGAATGCGCGGCTGGCGCTCAAGGTGGCCCAGCACGCGGCGATCCTCGAGGCCGGCCGGGTCGTGCTCCAGGGCACCCCGGGAGAGCTCGCGGAACACGAGGACGTCCGGGAGGCGTACCTGGGACTGGGGACGGGGGCAGCCTCGCCGAGGGGCTGGCGGCTCTACCGGAAGCGGCGGCGATGGTGAGGCGGCCTGCCTCCCCCCAAGGGCAAGGAGGGGTGATGATGAGCAGTCGTCGGCCGGGGAGGGCGGAGATTGACGGGTCGGGCGGGGCGCGGAGTCTGCCGGCGTCGTTCTTCGCCCAGGTCGAGCGGCGGGGTGATCGGCTCGCGCTGCGTCACAAGGCCTACGGGATCTGGCACCGAGTGTCCTGGAACCAGTACGCCGAGGAAGTCCGGAAAGTGGCCGGCGGCCTGCTGGCCTTCGGCCTTCGGCCCCGCGAAAACGTGGCGATCCTCGGCGAGAACCGCCCGGAATGGCTCTATTGCCACCTGGGCACGATGTCGGCGGGCGGAGTGACCTGTGGCGTCTACCCGACGTCCTCGCCCGAGCAGGTCCACTACCTCCTGAACCACTCGGAGGCCCGGGTGCTCTTCCTGGAGAACGAAGAGCAACTCGAGAAGGCGCTCCAGGTCGTGGCCGACACCCGCGTCGAGCGGGTCGTGGTCTGGGACGCCAAGGGGCTCTGGGGCTTCACCGACGACCGGGTCGTCTTCTTCGACGACTTCCTCAAGCAGGGCCGGCAGCTCCTCGAGGCCCGCCCGGGCCGCCTGACCGAGGCGCTGGCGGCGATCGAGCCGGACGACACGGCCATGATCATTTACACCTCGGGTACCACCGGGCCGCCGAAGGGGGCCATGCTGTCGCATCACAGCATTCTGTGGGTGACCGACGCCCTCCTCGAGGCCAACACGCTCGGACCCGAGGACGACGCCGTCTCGTATCTGCCCTTTGCGCACATCTACGAGAACCTGATCTCCGTCTTCCAGGCGGTGCGGATCGGCTACGTGGTCAGCTTCGTCGAGAGCCTCGACACGCTTTTCCAGAACCTGCGCGAGGTCTCGCCGACCTACTTCGCCAGCGTGCCCCGGATCTGGGAGAAGCTCGCCTCATCCGTCGACCTGCGCATGGCGGACTCCACCTGGCTCAAGCGCGCGCTGTACCGGATGGCGGTGGAGGTGGGACGGCGCCATGCGCGGGCGAGGTTCTCGGCCGCCGGACCCTCCCCGGGGCTGTCGGTCGCCTACCGACTCCTCTACTGGACCGTGCTGGCTCCGCTCAAGCGCTGTCTCGGTTTTGACCGGATCCGCATCGCCGTGTGCGGCGCCGCGCCGGCCTCGCCCGAGTTGTTCGAGTACTACCGCGCCCTCGGTATCCCTCTCATCGAGGGTTACGGCCAGACGGAATCCACCGGGGTGATCTCGGTCAACCGGCTGGACCGGCCCCGGATGGGGACGGTCGGGGAGCCGATCGCCGGGATCGAGGTGGCGCTGGCCGACGACGGGGAGATCCTGACGCGCGGCCCCCACGTATTCAAGGGTTACTTCAAGGACCCCGAACTGACGGCCCGTACGATCGACCGGGACGGCTGGCTCCACACGGGAGACGTCGGGGCCTGGGAGGACGGGTACCTCAAGATCCTCGACCGGAAGAAGGACATCATCATCAACGCCTACGGCAAGAACGTCACCCCGGCCTACATCGAGAACAAGCTGAAGTTCAGCCCGTACGTCCAGGACGCGGTGGTGATCGGCGACCGGCGGAAGTACCTGGTGGCGCTGATCCTGATCGACGAGGACAACGTGACCAAGTTCGCCCAGGACCACCGGATCCCGTTCGCGACGTTCGCGGACCTCACCCAGAATCCCGACGTGACGCGGCTCATCGGGCAGGAGGTGGACAAGGTCAACCGCACGCTCTCGCAGGTGGAGAGTATCAAGAAGTTCGCCCTCCTCCCCCGGCGGTTCTACGAGGAAGAGGGGGACGTGACGCCGACCAAGAAGGTCAAGCGAGCCAGCCTCGAGCGGCGGTATGCGGAGATGATCGCCTCCCTCTACCGCGACTAGATCCTGGGAGGGGGCCTCGACGGCCCCCTCCCAGGCGCTCCCCCGGGAGAAGGTTGCGCGGGCGAAGCCCGCGCTCGGAGAGGAGCACCAAACGTTGGCGATATGGCAGTCGCATGGCGCGTGGTGCATACGACGACTTCCCAGGGCCCGGCCCGCGACGAGCTGAGCGGATGGATCTGGTCGAGAGCTACCGGGACGACCTGCGCTTCGCCCGCAAGCCGCTGACGTGGGCGCTACTGGGTCTCTTGCTGGCCGCGCTGCTGGCTCTGCCCTGGTACGCCCACGCGTCGTGGGTGGTGCGCCTGAGCCTGATCTGGCTCTATGCCATCGGGGTCATGGGGCAGAACCTGCTCATCGGTTACACGGGGCAGATCTCGTTCGGGCAGGCCGGGTTTCTGGCCATTGGCGCCTATACCTTCGGGCACCTGAAGCTCGTGGGAGTGCCGTTCCTGGCGGCGCTGGCCGCGGCCGGCCTGGCAGCGGCGCTGGCGGGCGTGGTGGTCGGGTTCCCTTCCATCCGCCTGAAGGGTCCCTATCTGGCGATCGCGACGCTCGGCTTCGGGATCGCCGTGTACCAGGTCTTCGCCAACTCGGAGATCCTGTCGGGTGGGCGGTCGGGGCTGGCGGTGGTCAAGCTCCAGCCGGCATTCGGGCTCAGCCGCGAGCTCTACGTCTACTACATCTACCTCGGGCTGCTCGTGCTGTTCACCGCGGTCACCTACAACCTGATCTCGTCGTACGTGGGCCGGGCATTCGTGGCGATCCGAGACAGCGATATCGCGGCCGAGGTCATGGGGGTGAACCTCACTCGCTACAAGCTGCTCGCGTTCGCCATCTCCTCCTTTTACACGGGCGTGCAGGGGGGCCTGTTCGCCCAGTTTCTCGGCCATCTCGAGCCGCAGACGTTCAATGTCGCCGAGTCGCTGACCCTCTTCGTGGCGGTGATCGTGGGCGGGCTCGCCTCGGTGGAAGGGTCAGTGTTCGGGGCGGCGTTCGTGATCCTGGTGCCGACCCTTCTCGCCGAGTACCGGTGGTTCGTTCCGGTGCTGTTCGGGCTCACGATCCTGGCGGTGCTGATCTTCGAGCCGCTGGGGCTGGCTGGCCGCTGGCTGAAGATGATGCGGTATTTCCGCCTCTGGCCCTTCCGCTGAGCGCCGGCCCCGGGTGAGCGGTCGATGGAGCGGCTACTCCAGTATGCGCTGACCGGGCTTTCGGCGGGAAGCCTCTACGCCCTGGTGGCGCTGGGGCTGGTGCTGATCTACCGGTCCACCCGGGTTCTCAACTTCGCCCATGGCGACGTGGCCACGCTGGGAACGTTCGTCGCCTTCGCGCTCGTGACGCAGGGCTATCCCTTTGCCGTCGCGTTTCCGCTGGCGCTCCTGGTCGGGGCCGCGGTGGCCGTGGCATTCTACTTCGGTGTCCTGGTGCCGGCCCAGCGTCAGGGGGCCAATCTGCTGGGGCAGGTCATCCTCACCCTGGGTCTCGCGCTGATCTTCCAGGGCCTCATCGTGTACGAGTGGGGGGCCGAGCCCGATCGCTTCCCGTTCCCGCTATCGGACAGCAAGACGTGGAAGGTGGGTCCCGTCTTCGTCAGCGAGCTGTCGCTCGGCACCTTCGGGGCCGGCGTGCTGGGGAGCCTGCTCCTCTACCTCCTGGTCCAGAAGACGCGGCTCGGCCTCGCCATGCGCGCCACCTCGGAGAACCTGGCGGCCGCTCAGACCCTGGGCATCCCGACCCGGCGAGTGCTGGCGTTCGCCTGGGGCGTGGCCTCTGCCCTCGGGGTGGTGGCCGGGATCTTCCTGGCTCCCGCGCTCCTCCTGGATCCCTTCTTCATGCTGGACCCGTTCCTCAAGGGATTCGCGGCAGCGGTCCTGGGTGGGCTCAACAGCCTGCCCGGGGCCGTGCTCGGCGGCGTGATCCTGGGGGTCGCGGAAAGCCTGGCCGGGGCCTATGTCACGATCCAGTTCAAGAACACGCTGGCTTTCGTGATCATCATCGTCGTGCTGCTGATCCGCCCGGAAGGGCTCCTGGGACGGGAGTTCAAGGAGCGCGTGTAACGAAAAGAAAGGGGGAGTGCCGAGCACTCCCCCTTTCGCGTCGCGCGGGTCGAATTCCGGAGGCCGGTTACTCTTCCTCGGCGGATCTGAGCGGGACCGGCCGGATCTGGCCGCGGATCTCCCCGCCGGGGAAGGTGCTCGTGTGGACGTTGACGTACACCACGCCGGCCTGGAGCGCGCGGAGCAGCTCGGCCATCGTGTCGAGGCCCTGCACCGCCGTGATGTCGCCGGCCGCGATGGTGCCGTTCACGGGGGTCCCCGAGGCCGGGCAGGCCGGCTTGCCGCCGCCGCCACACAGGAAGGCGACGATGCCGCCGTCGATGGCGACCGCCCCGAAGTGGAGGTGGGCCGCGGTCGGCGTCCCCACGCCGGCGTAGGTGAGCGAGTACTGGACCCCGGCGCCGCCTGCCGTCTGGTGCCCGCGGAAGCTCCCCCGGCCCGAACTGGAGACCGTCGGGACCTCCTGGTAGCCGGACAGCGTCCCCCGGAGATGATTGGCGGCGGCCAGGGCCGGCAAGCCGAGCGTCGCGAGCAGGGCCGCGAGAACGACGAGCGTGATGAGCTCAGAGCGTGTCATCGTGCCTTCCTCCGTGTCACGGGTGATGGGACCATACCGGAGTGCCACGGGGCCCGACCACACTCCCGCCCTCTCCTCTCTCCTTAATAAGGCGGGCCGGCGTCCAAGTCAAGCGCCATTGCTGGTGCCGTGTCGGCTGGGGTACAATCCCTGGCGGCTGCCATAGCCATCGCCGAGGAGGGCCATGGACCGTCCGATCGCCTACGACAAGCTCGCCCGGGAGGACCGCTTCGTGCGCATGCGCGCGCGGCGTGTCGCCGAGCTGCGCGTGGCACAGGGGCTCCCGCCGTTCCCCGACCTCGCCTCGCGGGAGTCGATCCGGGAGCGCGTGCACGGGATCCTGGTCGGCGAGCTCCAGGCCATGGAGGGAGCCGGCCGGTCGGTGTACGACTTCCCCGATGCGCCGTGGGAGTTCACGATGGACATGGCACGGCAGGTCTGGGACGAGTCGCGCCACGTGGAAGTCTACACGCGGCTCCTCGAGCACCTCGGCGGGTACGTCGGCGAGTTTCCGGAGAGCACGATCCTGTGGCGGTGTGCGTGCGCCGAGGACGCGGCCGCCCGAGTGGCCGGTGTCAATCGGGGACTCGAGGGCCTCGCCTGCGATGTGTTCGCCCAGCTCATCGAGATCGCCAGGCGGCTGCCCGATCCGATCATCGCGCGCGCCGTGGACTACGTCCTCGCCGACGAGATCACCCACGTCCGGATGGGGTCCTACTGGCTGAACAAGCTGACCGAGGGCGACCCCGAGCGCCGCCGCCGCGCGGTCGAGTTCCAGGAGTCGATCGACGAGCGGTTCAACCTGGGCGGGATGCGGCGACCGGGTGCCGCCGACGAAGTGCCTATTTCCATTTCGGACGAGATCCGCCGCCTGGCCGGCTTCACCGAAGAGGAGATCCAGCGGCTGGTCAAGGCCACCCAGCGCAGCCCTGTCTACTGATCACGGGCCTCGGCGCGCCCGGCCCGGCCCCGGAGGCACGTATCCCGCCCGGCCGACGCTCGTCGCCGTCGCGCCCGGCCGGCGGCCGCCCGCTCCGGGGCTCGCATGACCCCCGACCCCTCGCGCGAGCTCGCCGGCCACCTGAGCGTCGAAGCCAGCGCCCGACGCGTCCGCCAGTACCGCTACGCGGAGGAGCGGATGGTGCGGATCCTGGCCGGCTGGATCGCGCTGACGCCCGAGGTGCCGGTGAAGCTGCTGATGGGCCGTCAGGTCTGGGACTGCGCCCAGCACGCCGACCTGTGGGGGAAGCGGCTGCCGGAGCTGCGAGCGCCGGCCCAGGTCTCGGAGCCGGCCAGCCAGGGCCTCGTCGGCTTCATGGCGGCGCTGGAGAGCCGGGAGGCCTGGGGCGAGACGCTCGAGCGGCTCACCGGCATCTACCGTGTCTTGAAGCCGCACCTCGCCGCCACCTATGCCGCGCACCTGGCGCGCGCCAACCCGGTCTTCGAGGCGCCCACCCGGCGAATCCTGGAGCGGTGTCTCGACGAGGAGCGGCGGCATCTGGCCGAGGGCCGTCACGCTCTCGCGGTCCTCGCCCGCTCCGAGGCCGCGCGGACCCGCGTGGCGCGCTGGGAGGCGGAGCTGCGGGGCCTGCTGGGGAGCGCTGGCGGCGTCACGGGGGAGGACGGCACGGTGCCGGCGGAGCCGGAGGACCGGGAGGACCCGGGAGCTCCAGCCGCTGCCGACGACGCTGGCGCGCGCCCTCGGGCAGAGCCGGAGCCGGGGCGCGACCGCGCGCACGCGGAGCCTGTCGCCAGGGCGCTCGAGCATGCCCGGCGCCTCGTGAGCGGGGATCCCGGCGCGCTCGACGATCTGGACCCCGGCGCCCGGCTGGAGCCCGCCGATCTCTTCCGCCAGCTGCTCGGCGAGGCCTTCCACGGCTTCGACCTGGTGGCGCACGCCCGTATCGGCCGGCACCACATCCTCAAGACCAGGTACGTCGGCCACCGCACGGTGGTCGTGCAGGCGCGCTGGGCCGAGACCCCCGAGGGAGGGTGGCGGATCCTGGCGGCCGAGCAGGTCCGCGTCGCGGGCCCCGAGGGCGCGTGACGGCCGAGCGGGACCGGCTCCAGGGCCGCTGACCTGTTTCCTCGAGATAGACACGCAGGCCCGAGCGGAGGGGGGCGCAGCCCCCTTCCAAAAATCGAGAGGAGGCTCTGACGGATGGCCGAGGAGGTGCGGGCGCACATCACGGGCGTCGTGTTCCAGGTCGTCAGCCAGACGGGCGACCGGGTGGCTGCCGGTGATCCCATCCTCATCCTGGAGTCGATGAAGATGGAGATTCCGGTCGAAGCACCCCGGGCGGGAGTCGTCCAGGCGATTCGGGTCGCCGAGGGCCAGACGGTCCAGGAAGGGGACGTCGTCGCGGTTCTGGAGTAAGGATCACGGCGGGCAGGGAGCCGACCATGGGGATGCGGGAGCTGGTCGAGGAACTGCGGCAGCGCCGGGCACGCATCGCCGAGCTCGGCGGCGCGGCGGCGGTGGCGCGCCAGCACGAGGGCGGCAAGCTGACGGCCCGGGAGCGGCTCGCCTTCCTGTTCGACCCCGACACCTTCGTCGAGATCGGTGCCCACGCGACCCACCACGCCGAGCTCGCCTCGATGGCTGGCCGGGAGACCCCCGCCGACGGCGTCGTCACCGGCTTCGGCCGAATCGATGGACGCCCGGCCTGCACCATCGCGTACGACTTCACGGTGATGGCGGGGTCGATGGGACGGACGGGCGAGGTGAAGTGCGCCCGGGTGCGGGAGATGGCCCTTACCCAGCGGGTGCCGCTGGTATGGCTCATCGATTCAGCCGGCGCGCGGATTCAGGAGGCGGCCGGCGGGGGCTGGTTCGCGTCGTCGGGGTACCTGTTCCGGGAGGAAGTCGTCCTGTCCGGCGTGGTGCCGCTGGTGGCGGCCATGATGGGCCCCGGGGCCGCCGGCACGGCGTACATTCCCGGCCTCGCCGACTTCGTGCCGATGGTGAAGGGGACCAGCCACATGGCGCTCGGCGGTCCCCCGCTGGTAAAGGCCGTGGTCGGCGAGGACGTGGATCCGGAGGAACTCGGGGGCTCGCGCGTACATACGGAGATCTCGGGGGTCGCCGACCTCGAGGTCGTGGACGACGAGGCCTGCCTCCGGGCCGTCAAGGATTACCTCGCCTACTTCCCATCCTCGAACCTGGAGGCGCCGCCGCACCGGCCGACGCCGGACCCCGTCGATCGCCGGGACGAGGGCTTGCTCGACGTGGTGCCCGAGAGCCCGCGCCGGGCCTACGACATGCACCGGGTCATCGAGCGAATCGTGGATGAGGGTCGCTTCTTCGAGCTGAAGCCGGCCTGGGCCCGGAACCTCATCGTGGGTCTGGCCCGAATGGGCGGACACAGCGTGGGCATCGTGGCCAACCAGCCGCTCCACCTGGGTGGCGTCCTGGACGTCGACGCGGCCGATAAGGCCGCGCGGTTCGTCATGCTCTGCGACGCCTTCGGGATCTCCCTCGTCTTCCTCCAGGACGTGCCGGGCTTCATGGTGGGGTCCAAGGTCGAGCGGGAGGGCATCATCCGCCATGGAGCCAAGATGCTCTACGCCGTGGCGGAAGCGACGGTGCCCAAGGTCACCGTGATCGTGCGGAAGGCCTACGGAGCCGGCTACTACGTGATGTGCGGCCGGGCCTACGAGCCGGATCTGATCGTGGCCTGGCCGACCGCCGAGATCTCGGTGATGGGACCCGACGGCGCGGTCAACATCATCTCTCGGAAGCAGGTCGCCGCGGCCGCCGAGCCGGAGGCCGAGCGCCGGCGGCTGGTCGAGGAGTTTCGGCGGGTGATCAACCCCTACGTCGCGGCGGGCCACGCCCACATCGACGACGTCATCGATCCGCGGGAGACGAGGCCGGTCGTGATCCGCGCGCTCGAGGCCACGCGAGGCAAGCGCGTCGAGCGCCCGTGGAAGAAGCACGGGGTCATGCCAGTCTAGCTTCCCCGGGGGGAGGCTTCGGAGGGACCGTTGAGGCCCCCTCCGGGGTCAATTCTCGACGAAGCTCTTGAGGCCTCGGCCGCGGAGAGGCGAGCGGAGCTTTCGCAGGGCCTTCGCCTCGATCTGGCGAATCCGCTCGCGGGTGACGTCGAACCGCTGGCCCACCTCCTCTAGGGTGTGCTCGCCTTCCTCGCCGATCCCGAACCGGAGGCGCAGGATCTCCGCTTCCTTGGGGCTCAGGCTGGACAGTGCCCGCTCGACCTGGACGGTCAGGTCCTGAGTCAGCAGCGAATCCGCCGGGGACGGGGTCCGCTTGTCCTCGAGGAAGTCGCCGAGATCGGAGTCCTCGCCGATGGGCGTCTCCAACGAGAGCGGCTTCCGTGAGGACTCCAGGATGAGCCGCACTTTCCGGAGCGGCAGGCCGCTCCGCCGGGCGATCTCCTCCGGGGTGGGCTCCCGGCCGAGCTCCTGGAAAAGCCCTCGGTTCACCCGCGAGAGCCGGTTGAGCGTCTCGATCATGTGGACCGGGATCCGAATCGTCCGGGCGTGATCCGCGATCGCGCGGGTGATGGCCTGGCGGATCCACCACGTCGCGTACGTGGAGAACTTGAAGCCCCGGCGATACTTGAAGCGGTCCACGGCCTTCATGAGGCCGATGTTGCCCTCCTGGATGAGGTCGAGGAGGGGCATGTCATGGTTCAGGTAGCGCTTGGCGATCGAAACGACCAGGCGAAGGTTGGCCTCCATGAGCGCCTTCTTGGCCTGGCGGACCTCGAACTCGCCCGCGTCCACGTCGCGCAGGAGCGTCACCAGCCGCCGGTGGGGCAGACCCACTTCGGTCTCGATCTCCCGCGTGCGACGCCGGAGGGCCGTCCGCGCGCCGTCGCCATCGCGGGGGGCGAGCTCCAGGGTCTTCACCAGGCGCGTCAGCTCCTGGGCCAGCCCGCGAACCCGGCCCACCCACCGGTCGACCACCATGGGCTTGAGCGGGAGGTTCCCGAGCAGCCGCACGCGGTTCTGGTGGTTCTGGGCGATCCATTCCTGGATCGCCTTGCGGGACTCGGCCTTGCGGGCGCGGCCGCGCGCCGCCTCGAGGTCCGTGAGCTCGCGGTCGAGCCGCCGGATCTGGGCGAAGACCCCGAGGACCCGCCTGAATTCGGCGTCGGCCAGCTCGGTCCCGTCGGGGGCCTCCAGGAACGCCTCGGGGGCGACCTCGTGCTTGCGCAGTCGCTCCGACAGCGTGACCAGCTCGCGCCGGACCAGCGGGACCGCCATGACCGCCCGTCGCACCCGCTCCTGCCCCCGCTCCATCTGCTGGCCGAGGACGACCTCGCGCTCGGCCGTGAGCAGCGGGATTCGCCCGATCTCGCGCAGGTACAGCCGGACCGGGTCCTCGGGGCTCAGGCTCTCCTCGAGGGCCTCGGGCTCTTCCTCCTCGGCCGGCGGCTCGAGCTCTTCGACCGTCGGCGCCATCGGCTCGTCGCCCGGGGCGGCCGGCTGAATGTCGAGTGTCGCGAGCACGTCTTCGACCTTGTCCGCCGAGACGAGCTCGCCCGTCAGGGCGGTGGGGTCCTCCCCCAGCTCCTCGGGCTTCCGCTTCGAGCGGGGCG
>DASYQW010000249.1 GCA_036005065.1 Candidatus Methylomirabilota bacterium
TGTCAAGAAGATGCGGGCGACGGAGCCGCCCGCCGGCCAGGCGCGTGTCGGAGTAACCCGGCGGCTCGCCCCGAGCGCGCGCCGCGTCGGGCAGCGCTCCGAGCGGCGGCTGTGCCGCCGCAACCGAGGGGGGGCATCTTCCGAGACCCCCCCGAGCAACTAGGCCACGACGCGCTCGCCGATGCTCTTCCAGGCCCACACGCACTCGCGGGCCGCGCGTCGGGCCTCGTAGGTCTTCCACGGGTCATCGCAGTACCGCTCGACGAGGCTGGCGATTCGCCGGTCGACGTCACTCGCGATGCTCCCCTGGTAGCGCAGGTATCGCAAGGCGGGCTCGGGTACCGCATAGTGACGCGCGAGCGCCTCCGCGACCCGGCCCCACAGCGCCGGAAGCTGACGCTCCACCCCCCACGCCGCGCCGACCCCTTCGTGGGCCGACCGGTGGCCGAAACCTCGGGCGAGCGCGACGTAATCGCTCACCTCGGGAGACGGAAGCGCGAGGGCCTCGTCGAGTCGCTCGGCCGTGGCTCCCAGGGCCAGGGCCAGCGGCCTCCAGCCGCGGTCGGCGTCGGCCTCCGGGACCGTCAGCGCGTCGTAGAGGGTCCGGTACACCGTCTTGCCGTCCTCCAGCCGGAGCGTGCTGACCTTCGAGGAGAAGAGGTAACGGGCCGTGCCCCCCAGTGAGGGATAAAAGGTCAGCGCCACGTCGAGCACGCGTTCGGCGGGCAGCGTCCCGGCGAACACGGCGTCCCACAGCGGGTGCCGATCCAGCCGCACCAGCGGGTCGGCCGCGTCGAGCGCCAACAACTCGATCGTGGACGCGCTCGCCCGCATGCTGTCCGTCTCCGCCATGAGTCTCGCCCGGGCCGGCCAACCCGCTCAGCCGCGGTCGGCCGGAATCTCCAGCGTCGCGTACGGGTTCTTGCGCACCGACCAGACCTCGACGATGCCGTTCTCGAAGGCCGTGAAGCACAGGACGTCGCCCTCACCGACCTCGAGTTGCCGGGCCAGCTGCGGCGGGACCGGCGCCCAGAGCCGCCCCTCCCGCCGCTCGATCGCGACGGCCGTGGACCAGTCGATTCCCGGTGTCATCCGGCTCTCCCCTCTTCGCTCCGGGCCGTCTCGCCTGCCCCGCCCGGGGAGACGCGATGACGCTTCCGGATCTCCCGCAGGATCCCGTCGTGCATCTCGCGCCAGGCCCAGAGCGTCATGTTGCCGGCCCGGCGTCCCCGCTGGATGGCCTCCGGCGTGTGGCAGTAGGACACCAGCATGCTCTCGGCGGCGTCCGAATGGCCGAGATCCGCTCGCACGTGCTCGAGGAAGTACTCGATCACGTCGTCCCGGTAGCCGTAGTACTTGCGGAGCGCCAGCGCGGTGGCCCCGTGGACCTCGGGCAGCTGCTCCTCGTCGGCGAACCAGGAGGACAGCCCCTCCTCGGCCGACCGCGTGCAGTAGTAGGTCATCGTCTTCGAGAAGCCGAGCACCTCGGGCAGCGGGTTCGCCGCCGCGGCGTCCAGCTCGGCCCGGGTGGCACCGACCGCGAGGGCGAACTGCACCCAGAGCGACGGGTGGTCGCCCTCGCCGGCCGGCCGGAGGATCTCGTCGAAGGCGTTGCCCAGGAGATGAGCGGCGTCATCGCCCCGCAGGAACGCGGCGTGACTGATCATCATCGCCAGGTCGGCGTGCGCCTGGAAGGGCCAGCGGAGCACGGCGTAGTCCTTGATCGCCGCCCTGGGGAGCTGCCCCGAGGCGATCAGCCGGACCAGCGGCGAGTTCAGGTATCGGTTGTGCGCCCGCTGCATGTCCTCCTGGAGGAGGTCCACGATCGTCCGCGGCCCCACGGTCGTCCCCCTCACCGGATTCTCCGCGCTGGGGCCCACCCTCGCCCTGGGCCTCGGGAATGCCCCGGGCGGGTGCTGGCCAGCTTCCGCCGGAGGTAGCCCCAGCGCAGGGCCTGGTGGGAGTCGGCGAGCAGGAGGTCCCGCTTGGCGAGAGAGTCGGCCTCGTTGCTCGAGCACTCGACCGGGGCCCCACCCAGGAGCAGCTGGGCGCGGGCGGCGCGGTCGAGCAGGAGGGCATTGATGGCCGCCCGCTCGATGGTCGTGCCCGAGGTCACGATGCCGTGGCTCACCAGCAGGAGCGCGTCCCGGCTCCCGAGGGCTCGCGCCATCGCGCGGCCCCGCTCCGCGGTGTTGATGAGGTCCGTCGTCTCGTCGAAGCGGGGGACGTCCGGCGGCACGAAGACCGCCGCCTCGTGGGTGACCGCCCGCAAGGGAACGCCCAGCGCGGCGAAGACGGTGGGGTGGATGGCGTGGGTGTGGACGACCGCGCCCACCTCGGGCCGGGCCCGCATGACCTCGCTGTGGATGAACACCTCGATGTGCCGGGGCCCCTTCCCGCGGACCACCCGGCCGTCCAGGTCGCAGAGGAGGAGGTCCTCGACCCGCACCTCGTCCAGGCCCAATCCGGTCGGCTTGATCCAGAAGGTCTCGCGGCCGGGGACGCGCACCGAGGCGTGCCCCCACACCAGGTCCCCCTGGCCCTCCATGGCCAGGATCCACGACGCCTGGACCAGCCGGCGCTTCAGCACCGCCTCGGTCGTCGACGCTCGCTTCGTCATGCCCTCGGCGTGTAGCCGACCCACATCGGCAAGAGGCCGCCGGCCAGGCCGGTCAGGAGAATGACGACGACGGCCACCATCCGGAACGTCATCAGGTCCATGCGGGCGCCTCCTCGGCGAGCTGGACGCGCAATGGTCGGCGATGTGCCTGCTGATTATCTCACGAGCCGCCCGGGCGCCCACCTGACGCCATGGGACTCGCTGACGAGCGGTACCCGCAGGACCCCGCTCGAGTATTCCGGCGCCGAGTCGCGCCAGGGCCGGGGTCGCCGGCACGCTTGCGACCGCCAAGCTCTTCAGCTAGTGTGACACCATGATGCGCTGGCGATGGGCTATGACGCTCGGCCTCCTGGCCGTGCTCTCCGGGCTCGCCGGGCTGGCCTACGCCACCCCGCCCGATCCGATCTGGCTCGTGGGCGTGTACGACGGCGAGGACGACGGCGAGGACGACGCTGTCATCTCTGCCGTCTGCTCGGCCCACGCCCTTGTTGTCGAGTGCGGATCGTCCGCGGTCGCCGGACCGCTCCCTGATCCCGAGACCGTCTGGGCGTCACCGGCGATTCGCGGTCTGTCGGCCACTCTCCCCGACGCCCCCAGTCGCGCACCCCCGCTCCTCTAGACCTCTCCCGTCCCGTGGGCCCGCGGATGCGATCCGCGGGCCGCCAGTCAGCGTGAATCGCGCCCGAGCGGCAGCAGCAGTCTATCTGCTCATCGGAGGAGACCGCGGTGGATCGCGTCCAGCGGGTCTGCGGTGCGGCGGCGGGCACCGGCGGGCCGCAGGGTCGGCCGGACGACATCTCGCGCCGTGGAGACACGGGGACTTCGGGCGCCGGAGCCCCGACGGCCATCGCATCCGCCTGCCCGATCAGCGTCCTGGTCCCGACCTACAACCGACACGACACGCTGCTCAAGTGTCTGGGGGCCTTGGAGACGCAGACCGTGGGGGTGTTCGAGGTGGTGGTGGTCGACGACGGGTCGACGGACGGGACCGAGACGGCGCTGTCGGGGCGATCGTTTCGGTTTCCGCTGCGCTACTACCGGCAAGCGAATCAGGGGCCCGGGGTCGCACGGAATCTGGCCATGGAGGTGGCGCAGGGGGAGGTCGTGCTGTTCATCGGCGACGACATCATCGCCGACGCGCGCCTGCTGGAGCAGCACCTCGTGGCGCACACCCGGCACCCCGAGCCCGGGGCCGCGATCCTCGGGCACATCGACTGGCCCCCGTGGCTCGAGCGGACGGCCGTGATGGATTACGTCTGCGGCGCGGGCTCCCAGCAGTTTGCCTACCACCACATCGCCACCGAGCCCGCGCTCGACTTCAAGTACTTCTACACGAGCAACATCTCGCTGAAGCGGCGGTTCGTGGCGGCGGCGCTGCGGGCGGGCGTGGGGTTCGACCCCTGCTTCCGGTACGCGGGGTTCGAGGATAGCGAGTACGCGTACCGGCTGGAGGCGCGGGGGCTGGCGATCCACTACTGGAAGGCGGCGCTGGCCTACCACGACCACTGGATGGACCTCGACAGTTTCTCCCGGCGCGAATACAAGGCCGGCCAGATGGCCGTGGTCTTCTACCGGAAGCACCCCCAGCTCGACGAGGTCCTGGAGGTCGGCTGGATCGGCGACTGGGTGGACGCGGTCGAGCAGCTGCTCGCCCGGCCGGCCGAGCTGGAGCGGCTCACGGCGCTCGACCGGCACACCGACGAGGTCTTCCGCGGCCTCGTTCGCCGGATCGAGCACCTCCTGGGAGGCGGCGAGCCACCGGGGGACGCCGGGCGGCCCCCCGGACGGGACGACCCGGGCCTCCGCGCCGCGCTCCACAACCTCTTCGGGGTCATCTTCGACATCGAGCGGACGCGGGGCCGCGTCGAGGAGTGGTACGCCGGCGTCGGCGATCGCGGGCACGTGGCGGCCGCGAAAACGCTGCTGGGGTGGCGTAAAAAGCTCGAGCTGCTCTCGGTGAGCGTGCGGGAGGTGCGCGCCCTCCGGGCGCAGCTCGTGAAGCGCGAAGCCACCGCCAATTACTTCCGGGCGACGGCAGAGCACTTCAAGGACGAGGCGGAGCGCTTCAAGGGCGAGCTCGCCGAGATCCTGTCGAGCCCGAGCTGGCGGCTCGTGCGGCGTCTCCAGGCGATCCGGCTCCGGCTGTTCCCCCGGGGATCGCAGCGAGAGCGACTCTACCTACGCCTCCGGGACCGGT
>DASYQW010000250.1 GCA_036005065.1 Candidatus Methylomirabilota bacterium
GTCAGTCGTCGAGCGCCGTGCGTCCTCGCGGCACGTCTTTCTGGGGTTTTTCGTCCGGACGAGGCGACGGCGGGGTCGTGCCAGCCGCGCGCCGGCGCGCCTCGTCTACGGTGCGGCGAGAGCGCTCGGCAAGCTTCTTCGGCTGCTTCGTGCGGGGGCGCTTCGCTCGAGCCATGTCTGCGCCCCCGGCCGAGCGTCAGGCCGCCCGGCGGGCCCGGGCTCCGGCGAGGATGCCCACCAGGTGGGCGACGTTGAACGGCTTGGCCAGATAGCCGTCGAACCCTGCCGCGTGGGCGCGCTCCTGCCCGAAGCTCGAGATCGCCGAGATCGCGATGACGGGCGTGTGGGCGCGGCGGGGATTCTGCCGGAGCCGGCGGACGAACCCGAAGCCGTCGAGGACGGGCATGCGCAGGTCGCACAGGATGACGTCGGGGGACTCGATGGCGAGGAGGGCGAGCGCTTCCAGGCCATTGGCCGCCGAAATCACCCGGGCTCCGGCGTCCTCGAGCAGGAGGCGCAGCGCGTGCCGGATGTCGGCGTCGTCGTCGACGACGAGGACTGTCGCACCGGGGCCCATGAGACCAGCTTAACAGCGATCGGCCCGCGGCGCGCAAGTTCCAAAAGTCGTTAGAGTCGACTCCCTAGGGGGGAAGCGCGGCCCCCCCGGTTTCAGCGGTGGACGAGCCCCAGGAGGCCGATCACGATCAGGTAGATGGCGACGATGTAGTTCAACAGTCGCGGCATGATCAGGATCAGGATCCCCGCGATGAGCGCGACGAGGGGCTGGTAGGCGACCGAGATCAGCATGGCACTCTCCTATGAGCGGGGGACTCGGAGCGCGGCGGGCACCGGCTTCCCGGTGCCCCTGCCCCTCCATCATACTCACAGCCCGGCGGCTACTTCACCGTGCCCGCGTAGATGTCCATCACCGTCCGGAGGAAGCGGAGGGCGTCGGGCCGCTTCCGCTGGAACGAGTTCCGGCCGATGATGGAGCCGAACCCCCCGCCGTCGCGGATCCCGCGGACCTCTTCGTAGACCGTTTCGTCTTGCTCCTGGGCGGGGCCGCCCGAGAAGATCACGATCCGCCGTCCGTTGAAGCAGCTCTGGACGACGTGCCGGACCCGCTCGGCCAGGGTGCCGGTGGGGATGCCCTGAGCCTCGTACACCTTCTTGGCGGGCGCCTGCTCGAGGTGGGCGGCCGGGAGCTTCACCTTGATGAGGTGAGCGCCGAGCTGGGCGGCGATGTGGGCGGCGTAGGCGGTGACGTCGATGGCGGTCTCGCCGGCCTTGGTGAGCCCCGAGCCCCGCGGGTACGACCAGACCACGACCACCAGGCCGTGGGCCTTGGCCTCCTCGGTGATGGCCCGGATCTCGCCGTACATCTCGAGGCGGTGGGTCGAGCCGGGATAGATGGTGAATCCGACGCCGACGCAGCCGAGGCGGAGGGCATCCCGGACGCTCCCGGTGACGGCCTGGGCCGGGTCCGGCTCCTCGAGCAGGACGTCGTGGTTGTTGAGCTTGAGGATGAGGGGGATCTGCCCGGCGTACTCGCGGGCCCCCGCCTCCAGGAACCCGAGCGGCGCGGCGTAGGCGTTGCAGCCGGCCTCGATCGCCAGCTCGAAGTGGTAGTGGGGATCGTAGGCCGGCGGATTGGGGGCGAAGCTCCGCCCGGGTCCGTGCTCGAAGCCCTGGTCCACGGGCAGGATGACGAGCTTCCCGGTGCCTCCGAGGCGGCCGTGCGCGAGGAGCCGGGCGAGGTTGGTGAGGGTGCCGGGGCTGTCGCTGCCGTACCAGCCGAGGATCTCGCGAACGCGATTGGTCGTCATGGCTCACTGCCTCCGGTTGGTGTCG
>DASYQW010000251.1 GCA_036005065.1 Candidatus Methylomirabilota bacterium
CCGTGCTCACCTCGCGGGTCGTGGAGGAGGGCCGCGCGCGCCATCTGGAGACGGCCTGGATCTCGGGTCGCACCGGGGCGACGCTGGTCGCCTCGCGCACGCCGCTGGCGCGGGCGGCCTACCCGCCCCGCTTTGCCTGGGAGCAGACCCCGGAGCTCGAGCGCCGCTACCCGCTGGACGGGCCGCTCCGCGGGCTGGCCCTGGCGGGCGTGGACAGCGACGGACGCCCGGATCTCGTCGTCGCGGACGAGCGTGGGATCACGATCCAGGCGCTGCAAGACGGCTCGCTGGTCCCGGTGGCTGGCGCCACGTTCCGGCCGGGTGGCCTGGTCCTCTCGGTCGACGCCGCGGACGTCAACGGCACCGGGCGCCCGCAGATCGTCGTGGTGGACGCTCGCCTCGTCGGCGATGCCGTGCATTCCACGGTGCTCGAGCTGGTGGGCGGGCGGCTCCGGCCGATCTACGAGGCCCGGGACCGCTACCTGCGGGTGATCCCGGTGGGGGGCGAATCCTGGCTCGTCGAGCAGGCGATCGGGCTGACCGAGCCGTTCGGGGCGCGGATCCGCCGGCTGGTCTGGCGCGACGGCCGCTACCACGACGGGCCCACGCTGGCGGTCCCGAAGGACGTGACCGTGTACGGGCTGGCCCTGCTGCGGCTCACGGGTGCCGCGGAGCCCGATGTCGTGGCCCTCACCGGAGAGGATCGGCTCACGGTGTGGACAGCCCGGGGACGCCGCATCTGGACCAGCGCCGAGGCCTACGGAGGCCCGGCCGTCACCTTTCCGATGTCGGCGGCGACCGAACGGCGGGACGAGATCCGCATCGGCCGCATCCGTGGGCGGATCATCGCCCTTCCCGACCGTCCCGAGGGTCCCGAAATCCTCGTCTTCGGGAACTTCATCCCTCTCGTCGGCGGGGCCCGGACCCTCTTCCCGGGCGTCGCGCCGACATTGTTCACGCAGGGCCGCATCCACCGGCTGCGCTGGACGGAGGGGCAGTTCATCCCCGTCTGGCAGAGCCGGACCACGGACGGGTACATCGCCGACTTCGCCTACGGGAGCATGGACGGCGACGGCTTCCCCAAGGTGGTGGTGGGTGTCGTCCCCCGGGGCCTGAACCTCGACACGCTCAATCCCGTCGGTCGCCCCCGGGGCCAACTCGTGGTGTACGAGCTGCCCTAGGTCATTTCGGGGGGGTCTCGGAAGACCCCCCCGATGCCCCCCCGTCGTGGCGGCGGCGAAGCCGCCGCTCGGAGCGCTCCTCGATGCCCCCCGGGCTCCCTGCGCGGCGCGTGGCTACTCCGCCTGCCTCCGGGCGAGGAGCCGTCCGGAAACGCCGCCAGGGCCGGAAGATTGGGCTTGACACCCTCTTGCGGCCAGTGCTAGATTGCCGAAGGTTTTTCCCGTAAGGGCTGACTGTCTTTCTCTATTCGAACGAGCTCGAAGGGGGGTGATGTCGGGGCACCCAGCCGTACGCGCCCAACCTGCAGTCCAGCTCCACCGAATCACGGCATCATTGACCGTTCTTGCAATGAGCGGCTTCATTGTTGAGCCACCCCCAGGTCGGGTGGCCACGGAGGTGCAGGATGAAGCGACTCGGGTTGTTTGCTGCGGCGGGGGTCCTGATCCTTCTCGGATCGGCCCAGCCGGCGCTGGCGCAGTTCTCGCTCGGGGATACCCCGGGCGCACGCACGCCAGCCTACAACATCAGCTTCAACGGCCAGCTGCGGTTCATCGGCGTCGCCTGGGATAACCTCAACGACTTCACGGACACGCAGGCGGTCGCGTCGAACTGCGGAACGGGCGCGTTCTGTAAGGACAGCCACTCGCGGTACTTCGAGCGACTCCGGTGGTGGATCACGATCGAGTCCGCCGACAAGAAGGCGAAGATGGTCTGGAACGCCCAGGTCGGCGACCTCACGTTGGGGAACGGTAGCGGCGTGGCCGACGAGCTCGGCAGCTCCCCCGCCTCCCAGGGCGGCCGGGTCGGGCCCAACGCCGGCGGCGCCGCCGGCGCCCGCGGCGTCAACATGCAGCAGCGGCAGATCTACATCGCGTTCGAGCCGTGGATTCCGGCCACGCGGGTCACCGTCGGGATTCAGTACCTCCAGTTCCTCGATGGCCCGGCGGCCGAATTCTTCGCCGACAACGAGCCGGCCATCCGCTTCGACTGGCTGGGAAGCCCGGTGGACTTCTCCGTCTGGGCGGCGAAGCTCTCCGAGAACAACCTCTCCAACGCCGACGACAACGACTACTACGCGGCGCGCATCGGCGTCAGCCTCGCCCCGGACATCCGGTTGAGCGTCGAAGGTCTGGTGGCCAACCGGCAGTGCTTCCAGCGGCGCCCGGCAGCAGCCGGCGTGACGGGGGTGTCCACCCTGGCGAACCAGGGGTCGTGCGTGAAAGAAGACTTCGCCAATACGTTCTGGGTCGGTGGCACGGCGAACGCCAAGATCGCCGGCATGACGCTCTATGGCGTGGTCGTCTACGGCCAGCGGGGCATCTGGTCATCGGCGCTCAACCAGGTCTTCAAGGAGCGGGGCTTCGGCCTCATGGCCGACGCGGTGGTTCCGATCGGGCCCCTCTCGGTCACCGCCCACGGCTGGTACACGTCGGGTGACAAGGACCGCTTCATCGGCGGCGCCGGCGGCGGCTCCTGCGCGACCCCGCGCGGGGCGCCGACGGGCGACTGCCACGGAGTGGGCAACACCACCAAGATCAACCGCAACTCGGACAAGCTGCCCGTGCCGGAAAGTGGCTCGTCCTGGCTGTCGGTGGCCTACATCGCCGACTTCCTGACGGGCAACGCGACGGTCGGCGGCCCGACGGGCCTCGGCCAGCCGCTCAACGCGGATATCTCGGGCACCTGGGGGATCGGCGCCGCGGCGTCCTACGCCCTGACGCCGGCCTTCAACATCAACCTCGGTGCCGCCTTCGTGGCCCCAAGCGAGAATAAGAACCGCCTGGGCGGCCAGAACGCCATCTTCGGCGACCACGCCATCGAGATCGACGCCGGCCCCCGGTGGACGATCAACGCGAACCTCTCGATGCAGGCGGTGGTCGGCTACATCATCCCCGACACTGGCGACGATTCCTGGGGGGGCATCTACCGGTTCATCTACTTCTTCTAGTCCGGGCTCCTTCGTCGTCCAGGACGCCCCAGGGGACTCCCCTGGGGCGTTCTTGTTTCGCTTGATTCAGCGGCGGCGCGACCCGACAATGGGTTCAGGAGGATCCCCGCCATGCGCTCAATGCCGCCGAGGTCCCTCGTCCTCGTCGCGATCGTCGTGCTGCTCGTGGCCGGAACGGCGTCCCTGGTGGCGCAGCAGCCCGTGGTGTCCTCCACGATCCGGATCGCCCTCGTGCGGCAGTGGGTCGTGAACCAGCACCGCGTCCCGCTATTCGCCTTCGAGCGACGGCTGTCGCCCGAGTTTCGGGCGGCGCTCGAAAGCGGGGTCGTGGACCGGACCGTCTTCCAGTGGCAGCGGGGCGCGATCCAGCGGTGGTGGCTCCTCCGGAAGCCGATCGGCGTCCTCGCCGGCCCCGAGGCCACAGCCCTCGGAGCGCGCGGGCAGTTCGAGGTCACGGGCGTCCGCCCGCCCCAGGGCTCGGCGGCCTGGACCGAGGTGGGCCTGGCGGCGCGGACCCCCCAGCCGGACGACGTCCTCATTCTCGAGGTCGGCGGCGAGGTGAACACGGAGAGCCAGGTGCTCGGGACGCTAGCCATGATCTCGAGGGACGGAGGGCTGCGGGAACTGCCCCTGAATGGGGGTCCGCCTCGCGGTGATGGGGTCGCGGTGGTGACCGCGGCGCTGGGCGAGCCCATCGGGGCCCCGCAAGCCGCGTACTTCCGTGGGGCGTCCGGGGTCGACTTCCTCGTAGTGCGAAGCTCGGTCCCGGTCATCGCGAACGGCGGCTTCACGAGCAACGGCGTCGCCGACCTCGCGATCGAGGGGCCTGGCGACTGGCGCCATGGCGATCGGGTGTTGATCCGGGTCCCCCTGTCGACGCTCCGGACCGGGTCTCCCGCGATCGTCCTCGGCTGGAGAGACCGGATCACCAAACCGGAGACCGGCGATGGCGAGAGGATGCGCCCGCAGGCGCTCCTTGCCCCCTGACCCGGTGAGGAGTCAGCCCGTCATGCGTGCGTGGGCGACGGCCGTTTTCGTCTCGCTCGCGCTGGCCGGGGCCCTCGAGGCGGCGGAATGGGGCGGAATTGTCCCCGGGGTGTCCTCCCGCCGGGATGTCGAGACCCTCTACGGGCGGCCGAGCCGTGAACGGACCGTGGTCGAGGAAAGCCGGACCGTTCCGGAATGGACGTACTTGGGAGAGCGCGCGCCGCGTGGCCTGGAGCGGATGATCATCAGCTTCGGGTTGATCGGTCCCGAGGGCTTCCGGGCCGATCTCGTGCGCGGGGTCGCCATCTACCCGAAGCCGCGAATCTTTACCCTCGACACGATCGCCAACGCCTGGGGGAAGCCCGACGCGATGGGCACCAACGAGCAGACCGGCCAGGGGGTGTTACGTTACGACGCCAAGGGTCTGCTCGTGGTGATGCACCGGAGCGGGGACTGGGCGGAGGTTCTCCTCTTCGCGCCGACTCCGGGGGCGCCGAAGCCCCAGAACTGAGCGGCGTCTCGGCGGCCTGGGGGTGAGTCTGGGAGGGGCCGTCGAGGCCCCCTCCCATTGGTCATCGTCCCGGCTTCGAGGGCGAGGACGGTCCGAAGGCGGTCGGCCGGATGTCGACCTGGACCTCGACCCGCTCGCCTACCTTGAGTCCGGACAGCGTCTCGCGCGGGAGCTTGAGCTCGAGCTGCCCCTCGTCGGTCCGCAAGGTCACGGTCCCGCCGGCCACGTCGATCCGAGTGACCTGCCCGATGATCCGGTGACCCTGCTCGAGCCTGGGCGAGTCGGCCGTCGCGGAGGGCGACGGCGCGGCCGGCGGCCCGCCGAGCTGCGGTCCGGCGCCGCCCGGAGTGCTCTGGGCGGCCACCAGGCCCGCGGAGCCGACGATCAGGGCCACGATGGCGAATGCGGCCAATATGTGTCCTAGCATGTCCGAGTGACCTCCTCTGCCTGGATACGCGGGATTCAAGACTGATACCAGAGAGCACCCCGATCGGGTCCCGCGGTCGGTCCTTTGCGCCTCAGGCCTTGGCCGGGACGTCGGGGAGCGACCGTCACCGCTCCGACTCGGAAGCGCCCTGCCGGACGGAAGTGTCCGAAGCGCGGTCGGCGGTGGTGGCGCGCGTCGCAAGTATTCGTTTTTCCCTTGATTCACGAGGGGAGGGGCCCGAGAATGTACCGTGGCGGGTCCGAGAGATCGCGGCCCGTGAGCCGGGGGACAGTGGACACATCACCTGGGAGGGGCGTCGGCTTCGAACCTGCCTGGGGGCCTCGGAATCGGGGGCTCGTGTGCTGCGCCCGTCCGGGCGCCCCTCGAGTGAAGCCGCGGCTTTGAGACCATCCCTGGAGGCGACCCTCCGCGAGCGCCTCACCCGGCTCATCGGCGAGGAGCTACGCGCGTGCGAGGCCGCGATCCGCCAGGAGCTGGGCGGGTCTCCCGTCCCCCTGATTCGCGACATCACCGAGTATGTCGCCTTCGCCGGCGGCAAGCGCCTGCGGCCGGTCCTGGTGCTGCTGTCGACGCGGCTGGCCGGAGGCTCTCCCGATCGCGCCGCCCGTCTCGGCTGCGTCGTCGAGCTGCTGCATACGGCCACCCTGATTCATGACGACGTCGTCGACCGGGCGCCTCTCCGGCGGGGCCGGCCGTCGGCGAATGCCCGGTGGGGCGACGACGCCGCGTTGCTCGTCGGAGATCATCTCTACTCCCGCTGCATGGCGCTGCTCGTCGGGGACGGGGATCTGGCGGTGATGGAGGCGCTGGCGGCCGCGATGGTCTCGATGACCGAGGCCGAGGTCTTCCAGCTCGAGCGCAAGCGGGATGGGGAGCTCACCGAAGACGATTACCTGCGCATCATCCGGCAAAAGACGGCGACGTTCATGTCGGCGTGCTGCCGGATCGGGGGCCTGGTCGCCGGCCCGGACGCGGCCGCGGTCGACGCGCTGGCGTCCTTCGGCGAGGACCTCGGCATCGCGTTTCAGATCATCGACGATTCGCTCGACTTCGACGCCGACGAGGCGCGACTCGGGAAGGCGATCGGGACCGATCTGCGCGAGGGGAAGCGCACCCTGCCGCTCATCGCCACCCTGGAACGAGCCAGGCCCGAGGAGCGCGCCCGGATCCTTGAGGCGTTGCGAGGCCCCGGCCAGCCCCGACGCCGGCCGGCCGAGGCCGACCGCGACGTCGGCGAGATCCATCGGCTCGTGAAGATCTACGACGGCGTCGGCTATGCCGTCGCCCGCGCGGCGGCCTATGCAGCCGAAGCCACGGCGCGGCTGGCCCGATTTCCGGTCTCCGAGGAGCGGGAGGTTCTCGGCCTCATCGCGGAGTACGTCGTCCACCGCGACCGGTGATGGCGGGCCGCGCTCGATCGGCGCGCCGAGGGACGGTGCCGCGGCCGAGCGGGATCATCACGCTGCTCACCGACTTCGGGTTGGATGACGCCTACGTCGGGGTCGTGAAAGGCGTCATCCTCGGGATCAACGCCGCGGCTCACCTCGTCGACCTGACGCACGCCGTGCCGCCCCAGGACATCCTGCGGGGCGCGCTCCTCCTGGAGACGGCCTACCGGGTCTTCCCGGCCGGGACCGTCCACCTCGCGGTGGTCGATCCCGGCGTCGGCGGCGCTCGGCGGCCGCTGGCGCTCCTGGCGGACGGCCACTACTTCGTCGGCCCCGACAACGGGCTGCTCGGGTTCCTTGACGGGATTCCCGGCGCGGCGGCGGTGGCGCTCACCAACCCGGCCTACCACCGAACAGCGGTGAGCCGGACCTTTCATGCCCGCGACATCTTCGGCCCGGTGGCCGCCCATTGCTCACTGGGCGTGCCCTTGCACCGCTTCGGTCCTCCGGTGCGGCGCCTGGCTCGCCACGGCTGGCCGCGCCCGCGGCGCGCCGGCGGGCGCGTCGTGGGCCAGGTGCTCCTGGTCGACCGATTCGGGAACCTGCTCACGAACCTGACGGCGAAGGACCTGCCCGCCGGCCGTCGTGCGTGCGTCCTCGAGATCGGCCGTGAGCGGATCGAGGGGCTCTCGGGCACCTACGGCGACCGGCCGCCGGGCGCGCTCGGCGCGGTGGTCGACAGCTCGGGTCGGGTGGAGATCTTCGTCCGCGAAGGCCGCGCCCGCGACCGACTCGGGATCGGCCCGGGGGCGCAGGTCAGCGTGCGGTCGCGAGGGTCACGGAGCCCGGACCGCCGAGTCGACGATGGTGCCCTGCGGGTTCACCCAGAATAGATAGGACCGGACATAGACGGCGGGGCCCGGGCTGGGCTCGTCGGGACTCTGGACCGCGCCCCGGCGGTAGGCCGAGGTGGTGCCCTGGAGACCGGAGATCCGGGGATTCTCGACTTCCTCGTAGATCAGGATCCGCAGGTCGCCCTCCTGCACTTCGCGAGTCGGCGGACCCCAATCCTTTTCGAG
>DASYQW010000252.1 GCA_036005065.1 Candidatus Methylomirabilota bacterium
GTATCCCGCATCTTCGCGGGGGCGGCCAGGGCGACGAGCTGGTACGGGTCAAGATCGTGCTCCCCCAGACCCTCACCCCGCGCGAGCGTGAGCTCTTCGAGGAGCTTCGCCGACTCCGACCGACTCCGCCGCGCTAGGTCACTTCGGGGGGTCTCGGAAGACCCCCCCGAGGCCCCCCCGTCGTGGCGGCGGCGAAGCCGCCGCTCGGAGCACGCCTGGATGCACCACGCGCTCGGTGGTCGGCGCCGGGCTACTCCGACACAGCGCTCAGCGAGGCGAGGCGAAGCGCTCATCACCAGGAACGCGGTCCCCGGCCGCACGCCTTCTTCTCGAAGTATTGCTGGTGGTAGTCCTCCGCCCGGTAGAAGCGCGCGGCCGGCGCGATCTCCGTCACGATCGGGCGCCGGTGCCGGCCACTCTGCTCGAGCCGGGCCTTGGACGCCCGCGCGGCCGCCTCCTGGGCGGCGGTGTGGACGAAGATCGCGGAGCGGTACTGGGTCCCGACGTCGGGTCCCTGGCGGTTGAGGGTCGTGGGATCGTGGGTCTCCCAGAATACGTCGAGGAGATCCTCGTACGAGATCTGGGCCGGGTCGTACTGCACCTCGACCGCCTCGGCGTGCCCGGTCGTCCCCGAGCACACATTCTCGTAGGTCGGGCTCTCGAGGGTGCCGCCGGTGTAGCCGACCGTCGTCGCCTCCACGCCCTTGACCTTGCGGAACTCGGCTTCCACGCCCCAGAAGCAGCCCGCGGCGAACGTCGCCTTCTCCATCGTCTGACCTCCTCTGTTTCGTCTGGCTACGGTCCCCATGATACTCCCCGCAGCGCCTCGCTGACTCGCTCGGCGGTCTCCTCGTCCGCCGTCAAGGCGCCGAGCGGCTAGCGGGCTTGACACGGTGGGGGCCTTCTGGTGGCATAGCGAGGCCCGCCGCGGTCGAGGCGTTCCGCACTTGGCCGCTCGAGGCCGTCAGGACCGGCGTTGGCGGCCCCTGCAGCGAGAGCGTCGCGGGCGGAAAGGGAGACACGGTCATGCGCATCGGAGTCGGGATGGTGAGGCTGGGTGTCCTGGTGGCGCTGGCGATCCTGTCCGGGGCGATCCCCGCCGGGCCGGCCGCGGCCCAGGGAGGGCACCTCAAGGTCGCGCTCCAGGGGGACCTCTCCGACGTCGACCTCCACATGACCACGCACTACGTGAGCCGCGTGGCCCTCCTCAACGTCTACGAGATGCTCTTCACCCTGGGTGAAGACCTCGGGGTCCGGCCGATGCTGGTGGACAAGCACGCCGTGAGCCCCGACGGCCTGGTCTACACGTTCACCCTCCGCAAGGGCGTGAAGTTCCACGGCGGCAAGACCATGGACGCCAAGGACGTGGTCTATACGCTCAAGAAGATGCAGGCCAAGGGGTGTCGCTCGGCCGAGTTCAAGCGGCTCATGAAGGAGATCGAGGCCACCGACGCCCAGACCGTGAAGATCACGCTCTCGGCGCCGTCGGCGGCCTTCCTGGCCTCGCTGGCCAACCTGATCTGCCCGGCCGTCGTCTACCCGGACGGCGAGGCCGAGCGCCAGGGCGGCACGGTGACGAAGCCGGTCGGCACGGGGCCCTTCGAATTCGTGGAGTGGAAGAAGGACAGCTCCCTCCGGATCCGGCGCTTCAAGGACTACGCCGCCGACTCCCGGCCCGCCTCGGGGCTGGCCGGCAAGAAGGAGGCGCTGGTCGAGACGGTGGACTTCATCCCGATCGTGGACCCCTCGGTGCGGGCCGCCGCCGTCGAGCGGGGCGATGTGGACATCGCGATCAGCCTGAGCGCAGAGGACGTCGCCCGCCTCCGCGGCAAGCCCGGCGTCGTGGTCAGCGCCAAGTCCGGCGGCTCGTTTCAGGACCTCCGCTTCGGCTTCAAGAAGGGGCCATTCAAGGACAACCTGAAGCTCCGCCAGGCGGTGGCGTACTCGCTCGACAAGGGGGAGATCGCCAAGGCCATC
Organism: Candidatus Methylomirabilota bacterium; assembly: GCA_036005065.1. NCBI lineage: Bacteria > Methylomirabilota (SeqCode) > Candidatus Methylomirabilota bacterium. Next base: position 1,978 of record DASYQW010000252.1, read on the forward strand.
ACGGTCGGGCTCGGCAAGCCGGCCCCGGCCGGCATCCCGCCCGGCACGCCGTACTTCACCCCGGTCCACGCCCAGGATCCCTACGGCAAGCAGAACCTCCAGAAGGCCAAGCAGCTTCTCCAGGAGGCGGGGTACAAAGGCGAGGAGATCACGCTCTCCGCCCACCTCGTCCCCGACCAGATCGCCCAGGCTGCCGTCGTGATGCAGTCGCAGATGCAGGCGGCCGGACTCAACGTGAAGGTGAAGACGCTCGAGTCGGCCGCCCTCCAGCAGGTGTGGAACACCGGGGACTTCGACTTCTTCCTCTCGGGGCTCACGCCGCGGGCCGACCCCGACACCTACTACTGCCAGTTCTGGGAGTCCGGCGGCAGCCAGGCCGGCTACAAGAGCGCGGACCTCGACCGGCTGTGCGAGGCCGGGCGCAAGGCGCTCAAGCCCGAAGAGCGGACGAAGATCTACACCCAGCTCGAGCAGCAGCTTCGCGCCGACGTTCCCTGGATCCCGACGATCTTCACGCCGACGGTGAGCGCCTGGCGTGAGTCCGTCAAGGGCTGGAACCACTGGGCGGCGGAGTACGCCCGCGTCTGGGGCGTTACCACCGCCAAGTAGGCCGCCCGGAAGGCCGGCTGCCGCGGGTGGCGCGCCGCCCGCGGCGGCCGGTGGCCCCGCCATGCCGCCGATCCTGAAGCTGGTCCTGACGCGTCTGGTCGCGATGGTACCCATGCTGATCGCGCTGAGCATGGCCTCGTTCGCCCTCGTCCACGTGATCCCGGGCGACCCGGCCCTCGTGATGCTGGGGGGCGAGAGCACGCCGGAGGCGGTGGCCGACCTCCGCGAGCAGCTCGGCCTCAACCAGCCCCTCCCGCTGCGCTACTGGCATTGGCTCGCCCAGATCGTCCGGGGTGACCTCGGCCAGTCCCTCTACAACAAGACGCGCGTCGCCGAGGAGCTGGCCTGGCGCCTGCCCACGACGCTGGCCCTGGTGGGGCTGGCCCTCGCCTTCTCGATCGGCATCGGCATCCCGGCCGGGATCCTCTCCGCGGCCTATCGGAACACCTGGGTCGACCACGCGGCGCGCCTGCTCACGCTGGTCAGCCTCTCCCTCCCGAGCTTCTGGCTGGGCCTCATGCTGATCATCCTCTTCTCGCTGAAGCTCGACCTCCTCCCGATCGTCGGCTACCAGCCGATCACCACGGACTTCTGGGGCGGGATCCGCTTCCTCATCCTGCCCGGCGCCGCCCTCGGCACCTACCTGGCCGCCCTGCTGACCCGGCTCACCCGCTCCAGCATGCTGGAGGTGCTCGGCCAGGACTACGTGCGGACCGCTCGGGCCAAGGGCTTGCGCGACCGGGTCGTCATCGTGCGCCACGCGCTTCGCAACGCCCTCATCCCGATCGTCACCGTCATCGGGATCAACGTGGGCATCCTGCTCGGAGGGAGCGCGGTGATCGAGACCGTCTTCGTGCTGCCGGGCGTGGGCCAGCTGGTGGTGCGCTCGCTGTACAACCGGGACCTGCCCGTCATCCAGGGGCTGATCCTCTACGTCGCGGTCATCTACGTCGCCGTGAACCTGGTCGTCGACCTCCTCTACACCTACCTCGACCCGCGGCTCCGGCCCACCTGACCGGAATGGCCGCCGCCGTCGAGACCCCCCGGGGGCTCCTTCCGGCCCGGCCGCGCGCCGAGGGGTGGACCGGGGTCGTCCAGCGCCTCCGGAAGAACCGGCTGTCGATGGCCGGCAGCGCGATCGTCATCCTGCTGGTGGCGGTGGCCCTCTTCGCCCCCTACCTGGGTCTCGCCGACCCGGTCAAGCTGAACGTGAGCCTGCGCTTCACGCCGCCGGGGCCGGGGCACTGGTTCGGGACCGATCACCTCGGGCGCGACCTCATGAGCCGCGTCCTCTACGGCGCCCGCTTCAGCCTGGTCATCGGCGCGCTGACGATCCTGGCGGCGGGCGTGCCGGGCGTGCTGGTCGGCATCCTGGGGGCGGCGGCGCCGGTCCGCGTGAGCGCGTCGATCATGCGGCTCATGGACGTCCTCATGTCGTTTCCCCCGCTGCTCCTGGCCATCGCGGTCGCCGCCGCCGTCGGCACCGGCGGGCGCAGCATCGTGATCGCGCTGAGCGTCGTCTACTTCCCCCGTATCGTCCGGGTCACCCGCGCGATCGCCCTGTCGGTCCTGACCCAGGAGTACGTCACGGCCGCCTTCGCGCTCGGGACCCCCGGCTGGCGGCTCATCGGGCGAACGGTGCTCCCCAACTGCCTCTCGGTGGTGATCGTGCAGCTCTCCCTCTACTTCGCCGAGGTGCTGCTGGCGGAGGCGGCGCTCTCCTTCCTGGGGCTCGGCGAGTCGCCGCCCCGGCCCACCTGGGGCAACATGCTCTACGACGCGCAGAAGAACATGCGGAACGCCCCCTGGATCGCCATCTTCCCGGGGGCGGCCATCGCGGTGTCCGTGCTCGGCCTGAACCTCTTCGGCGACGCCGTCCGCGACCTGATGGATCCCCGGATGCGCACCTAGGACATTTCGGGGGGGTCTCGGAAGACTCCCCCGATGCCCCCCCGTCGTGGCGGCGGCGAAGCCGCCGCTCGGAGCACTCCCCGATGCACCACGCGCTCGGTGGCCGGTGCCGGGGTACTCCCACACGCTCCTGCGCGCCCTCAGGGGGCGACCTCGGTCGTCCAGCGCGTAGGAGCCACGCGGCGAGAATCCTTTCTTTGGCTCGCGCAACACGTCGGCCGCCTCCCCGTCGGGCAAGGCGTCTGGGCCAGAATAACGTGCAGGAGCGAGTCGAGCCGGTCGGCCTCCGACGGTGGCCGGGGGGCGCCGAATCTGAGATAATCACGCCCATGTCGAGCCGGGAGAATCCGACCCGCGCCGCCGAACTCGAGGCGATCCGCTTCGCGTGGGACCCCCGCCGCTTCAACCGGCGGGTCGTCGAGGTCCCGGCGACGATGCGGGCGGGGCCGGTCGAGCCGGGCGTGATCTCGCTGGCCTTCGGGGCGCCGGCGCCCGAGCTCTTCCCCGCTGCCGGCCTCCTGGACGCGGCCCGCGAGGCGCTGACCGACGTCGCCGCCTACGCCGTGGCGCTCCAGTACGGGGCGGTGCTGGGCAACCCCGTCCTCCTGGGCGAGCTCCAGAAGAAGCTCGAGGCGGAGGAGGGGAGGGCGATCGAGCCGGGGGCCCTCGCCATCACCAACGGCTCCTCGCAGGCGATCGGCCTCACCGTCCAGGTGCTGGCCAACCCCGGCGACGTCTGCCTGATCGAGTCGCCCACCTTCATGGGCACGATCCGGACGGTCCGCTTCAACGGCATCACCATGGTGCCGGTGGCCCAGGACGCCCACGGCCTCGACCTGGCGGTGCTGGAGGCGGCCGTGACGAAGCTGCGGGCCGCCGGGACGCCGCCGCGCTTTCTCTACACCACCCCGACCTTCAACAATCCGACCGGGGCCACCATGCCCCTCGACCGCCGGCGGGCGCTCCTCGACCTGGCCGCCCGCTTCGACGTCCCGATCATCGAGGACGACGCCTACGGGGATCTGCGTTACGAGGGCGAGCCGCTTCCCACGCTCCACGCGCTCGACCCGCACGGCGTGGTGGTGCGCCTGGGGACCTTCTCCAAGATCGTGGCGCCCGGGGTCCGGCTCGGCTTCGTGCTGGCCCATCCCGCCCTGATCGAGCGGCTCCAGCCCTTCAAGAGCGAGGGCTCGACCAACGGGCTCGCCTCGCTGATCGTCGGGACCTTCATGAAGAGCGGGCGCCTGGCCGCGCACATCCAGACCCTGCGCCGCGCCTACCGGGCCCGGCGCGACGCGCTGTACGCGGCGCTCGAGGCCGAGATGCCGGAGACGGTCGCCTGGACGCGCAGCGAGGGCGGCTTCTTCGCCTGGCTGACGCTCGCCCCGCGGGTCGACGTCGAGAAGGTCATGGCCCGGGCGGCGGACGAGCAGGTGGTCGCGATACCGGGCCCGGCGTGCTTCCCGACCGGCGAGGGGGTGCATCACCTGCGCCTGTCCTGGAGCCTCCAGCCCATCGACCGGATGGCCGAGGGCGTGCGCCGCCTCGGCCGCGCGATCCGTGCCGGCTCCCCCTAGCCGCGTTCCCCTCGGGGTCGGACTGGCCCTGCTCGGTCTGCTCGCGCTCGGGGACCCCGGGGCGAGCCGGGCCGCGGCCGAGACCGTCCGGCTCCAGCTCAAGTGGGTGCCGCAGGCCCAGTTCGCCGGCTACTACGCCGCGCAGGCCCAGGGCTATTACGCCGCCGAGAGCCTGGAGGTCACGCTGCTCCCGGGCGGGCCCGATCTCGTGCCGGAGGACGTGGTCGCCCGGGGCGGCGCCGAGCTCGGCATCGGCTGGTTGCCGAGCCTCCTGACCGCGATCGAGCGCGGGCTGCCGCTCGTCAACATCGCCCAGATCTACGCGCGAAGCGGCATGCGCGAGCTCGCCTTCAAGAGCTCGGGAATCCGGAGCGTCGCCGATCTCCGGGGGCGCCGGGTCTCGGTGTGGCCGGGCGGGCACGAGGGCCCGCTCCTGGCGACGCTCGAGAAGTACGGGATCGACCGGACGCGGGACGTCACGCTGGTGCCCCAGGGCCTCGGCATGGCGCCCTTCCTCGACAAGAAGGTCGACGCGGCCGCCGCCATGACCTACAACGAGTACCGGCAGGTGCTCGACGCGGGGGTCAAGCCGGACGAGCTCACCGTCATCGAATTCGACGCCGAGGGCACGGCGATGCTCGAGGACGGCCTCTTCACCCGCACCGACTGGCTCGGCCGCCACCAGGAGGTCGCGGCCCGGTTCCTGCGGGCATCCCTCCGGGGCTGGACCTTCTGTCGCGACCGGGTGGACGAGTGCGCGGACATCGTGCTGCGGCACAACCCGGCGCTCGTCCGGTCCCACCAGGTCTGGATGATGGCCGAGGTCAACCGGCTGATCTGGGGGCCGCCGGCGCCCCCGAGCCCGCTCGGCAAGATGGATCCCGCCGCCTTCGACCGGACCGCCGCGATCGCGCGGCGCTTCGGCGTGCTCAAGCGCCCCGCCGACCGGGCCGCCTACACGCACGAGATCTGGGAGCTGGCCACCCGGAAGTAGGCGCGCCCGGCGCCGGCCTCTAGGAGCCTGTCGGAGTAACCCGGCGCTGATCATCGAGCGCGTGGTGCATCGAGGAGTGCTCCGAGCGGCGGCTTTGCCGCCGCCACGACGGGGGGGCATCGGGGGGGTCTTCCGAGACCCCCCCGAGAGGACCTAGAATGGGGTCGGGCGGCGGCCCGGCCGTCCTCGTCGTCGGCTACCTCTCGCTCGACGAGATCAGCGTGGGCGGGCGAACGGTTCCCGACGTCGCCGGGGGCGCGGCGCTCTACGCGGCCCTCGGCGCGGCGCGCGCCGGGGCGGCGGTGGGGCTGGTGGCGACCTGTGGCGACGATTTTCCCGAGGCCGCGCTGGCGGGTCTCCGGGACGCCGGGATCGACCTCGGCCACCTGAGGCGTGCCGGCCATCCGTCCCGCCGCGCTCGAATCGCCTACCGGCCTGATGGGAGCCGGGTGTCGTCTCACTGGGGGGAGACCGCCTGGCACGCGGCGACGCGGGCTCTCGCGCCGCCGCCCTGGCCGGCGTCGGCCCGGCCCACGGTCGTCGTCCTCACCGCCATGCCCCTCGAGCTCCTCGGCCGGCACCTCGACACGGCCCGGCAGGCGGGCGCCCGCGCGGTCGTCGACACGAGCGAGGTCTTCGCCGCGCGCGAGCGTGATCGCCTGCTCGCGCTCCTGGATCGGGTGGACCTGTTCGCCCCGAGTCGCGAGGAGACGCGCTGGCTCTGCCCCGGCCTGGACGACGATGCGGCCCTGCGCGTGCTGGCCGGCCGCTGTGCCCGCGTCGTCCAGAAGCGCGGCGCCGAGGGACTGATCCTCGTCTCCCCGGTCCACCCGGCCGGGCTCCGCATCCCGGCATCGCCGATCCCGGGCGAGGACCCGGACGCCGTGCCGGAGCCGACGGGGGCCGGCGATGCCTGCGTCGGCGCGCTCGGGGCCGGGCTCGCGCGCGGCCTCGACGACGCCGCCCTCCTCGCGCTGGCGAGTGCCATCGCCGCCCGGGCCGTGTCGGGGCTCGGCCCGGCGGGGCTCGGCCTCGCCACGCCCCTGTCGGCGACCGCCGGACCGTGACGGCGACTCCCCACATCCAGCTTCGCGGCGTCTTCAAGGCCTACGGCGCCCACGAGGTGTTGCGGGACTGCGACCTCGACGTCGAGAAGGGCGAGCTCCTCACCCTCCTCGGCCCCTCGGGATGCGGCAAGACCACGCTCCTCCGGACCGTCGCCGGCTTCGTCATCCCGGATGCCGGCCGCGTGCTCGTCGACGGCCGGGACGTGACGGTGGTGCCGCCCAACCGGCGTCAGGTGGGCATGGTGTTCCAGCACTATGCGCTCTTTCCGCACATGACGGTCTTCGGGAACGTCGCCTACGGCCTCCGGGTCCGGCACGCGCCCCGGGCCGAGGTCGGGCGGCGCGTGCGGGCGGCCCTGGATCTAGTGGACCTGGCCGCTTTGGCCGGCCGCTGGCCCGCCCAGCTCTCCGGTGGCCAGCAACAGCGCGTGGCCCTCGCCCGCGTCCTCGTCCTGGAGCCGGCGGTCTTGCTGCTGGACGAGCCGTTCGGCGCCCTCGACGCCAAGCTGCGGCAAGCGATGCAGGTGGACCTCAAGAAGCTCGTCGGCCGGCTCGGGATCACGACGGTCTTCGTCACCCACGACCAGGATGAGGCGCTGACGCTCTCCGACCGCATCGGGGTCATGCGGGCCGGCCTCATCGAGCAGGTGGGGGCGCCGCTCGAAATCTACGACCACCCCGCCAGCGCCTACGTCGCCGACTTCGTCGGCGTGTCCAATCTGCTCGTGGCCGAGGCGCGGGGCGGCGTGGCCGCGCTCTACCCCGGCACCTCCGTCGCGGCGGCCCAGGACGGCGCGGTGACGCTGGTCATCCGGCCGGAGCACCTCGAGGTCCGCCCTGGCCACGCGGCCGGCCGCGGCTGGCCGGGCACGCTCGGGTTCCTCAAGCACGGCGGCGCCACCACGGAGTACGAAGTGGACGTCGGGCGAGAGCGGCCGCTCAGGATCGTCGCGATGCGCGAGGGGAGCAGTCCGTCCCTCGCGGTGGGAGGGCGGGTGACGGTCGCGCTCCGCGATCCGGCGGCCTGCGTCGTGCTGCCCGGGAAGCTCGCGCCATGACCGGCACGGCGGCGACGCCCGCGGCCTGGCGCGAGGTGTGGTGGCTCCGCCGCCTGGCCCGCGGCGGGGGCGCCTGGCCCGCGGTCCCCGCTGTCCTGTACCTCGTGGTCATGATGGTCCTGCCGCTGTGCGTCCTCTTCTCGTTCGGCTTCGTGACCATCGAGCGCGGGCGGGTGGTGCCGGGCTCCTTCACGCTCGAGCACTACCGGCGGATCCTGGCCGATCCGCTCTCGTGGCTCCTCTTCTGGCGCTCGTTCTGGATCGGCGCCGTCTCGACGGCGCTCTGCCTCGCCCTCGGCTACCCGCTGGCCTACCTCTACACCGTCCTCGGGAGCCTCGGCCGGAAGATCCTCCTCGTCGCGGTCATCTCGCCGCTTCTCACGAGCGCGCTCGTGCGGACGTATGCCTGGCTCGTCATTCTGGGCGGGCGCCGCGGCCTCCTGAATACCCTGCTGCTGTCGCTCGGCCTGATCGACACCCCGGTCCGGATCCTCAACACCGACCTCGCCGTGCTGGTCGGGATGACCCAGATCCATCTCCCGTTCATGATCCTGCCGCTGATGGCGGTCCTGGCCGCGCGGGACCGCTTCATGGAGGAGGCGTCGCTCAACCTCGGAGCCAGTCGCGTGCAGACCTTCTTCCGCGTGGTCGTCCCGCTCAGCCTGCCCGGCATCGGGGCGGGTACGACTCTGGTGTTCGCGGTGTCGTACACGAACTTCATCATCCCGCAGCTCCTTGGCGGCGGGAATTACTCGACGGTCGCCGTCAAGGTCTACGAGCAGACCATCGTCATCCTGGACTGGGCGACCGGAGCCGTCCTGGCGGCGCTCCTCCTCGTCTCGTGCTTCGTCTTCGTGTTCCTCATCACGTACGCCACCGACCGGCTCACGGCCTGGAGCGAGCGCTCCCGATGAGGCGGCCCGGGCCGATGCGCGTCGCCCCGCGGCGTCCTCGGCCCGGTGCCACGGCAAGGCGCCGGAACGCCGTTTTCCGGAGGGTCTCCCGATGAGGCGGCCGGCCCTGGAGCGCCGGCGCCGGCCGCCCTGGTCGCCGTCCGACCTGATCGGCGCCGGCGTGCTGGGGACCCTGGCCGCGCTCGCCCTCGTGGTGCTGGTGGCGCCGTCGGTCGTGGTGGTGCTGATCTCGTTCGACGGCCGCGAGTACATCGGCTTCCCGCCGGCGAGCCTGTCGTGGCGCTGGTACCGCGCGCTGTGGAATCACGCCCAGATCCTCGACGCCGCGCTGGTGAGCCTGCGGGTGGCGGCCCACGTCATGCTGCTCTGCCTCGCGCTCGGGGTGCCGGCCGCCTACGCGCTGGTGCGGGGCACCTTTCCGGGGAAGACGGCGCTGGCGGCCTTTCTGGTCTCGCCGCAGATGATGCCCGGGCTGGTGATCGGCATCTCGGTGCTCTTCTTCGGCGCGTACTTCGCCTTCCGCGCCTCGCACGCGATGCTGGTCCTGAGCCTCACGGTGTTCTGCCTTCCCTTCGTGGTACGGATCGTCATGGCGCGGCTGGCCGGACTCGACCCGGCGCTGGAGGAGGTGTCGGCGGGTCTCGGCGCCGGGCGGCTCCAGACCTTCTGGCGGGTCACGCTCCCCCAGGCCCTGGCCGGAGTCCTGGCGGGGGCGGCGTTCGCCTTCATCGAGGCCTTCGACAACGTGACGATCGCCCTGTTCACCGCCTCGACCCGCGGGCGGCCGCTGCCCGTCGAGCTGTACTACCTCGTCCAGTACGATTCGAGCCCGCTGGTGGCGGCCGTGTCCGCCTTCGAGATCCTGCTGGCATTCGCCGTGGTCGCCATCGCCTCGCGCACGATCGGCCTGGAGCGCATCCGGACGTAGGAGTCCGATGTCGGAGCTACGACCGACCGCCCGAAGTCATCGAGGAGCGCTCCGAGCGGCGGCTTTGCCGCCGCAAACCTCCTGGGGGAGGTTTGGGAGGGGGCCGTCGAGGCCCCCTCCCATGAGGGAGCGATGCCGGACATCCTGATCCTGGGTCAGATCACGGTCGATCACGCGGTGCCGGCCGAGCCGGGCCCCTGGCGGGCCTCGGTCGGCGGGAACGCGCTCTACGCCGCGGCGGGCGCCCGGCTCTGGTGCGATCCCGCGCGCATCGGCGTCGTCGCCCGGCTCGGCCACGGGCTCCCGGGGGACGTGGCCGGCCTCCTCGAAGCCGCCGGCCTCACGCCGGCGGGCCTGCGCCGCGTGGACACCGAGCCCCTCGTGGAGTGGCTCCTCTACGAGCCCGACGGGAGCCGCCGGACCCTGCCGCGCAACCCGTCGCTCCGGGACCCGCACGCCGACGCCGAGACCCTGCGCGGGCGTTACCTCGCCCAGCTCGAGGCGGTGAGCGCGGCGGCGGACGACGTCCCGGCCGGGTGGCTGCCGGCGGTTGCCGTCCACCTCGCGCCGCAGGTGCGAGCGCGCCATGAGGCCTCGGTCGCGCGCCTCCGCGGACTCGCCGGGTTCCTTTCGGTGGATCCCTCGCCCCACTATGCGCGCGGCCGGGACGAGCGGGCCCTGGCCGAGATGCTGGGCGGGATCAGCGCGTTTCTGCCGAGTCGCGTGGAGGTCGAGCACCTGGCGTCCGGAGGGGACTGGACGGCGCTCGCCTTCCGGCTCGGCGCGGCGGGCTTCGGCGAGATCGTGATCAAGCTCGGCGGTGAGGGCTGCCTCCTCTACCGAGCGGGCGAGGGGGGACCGGTGCGGGTTCCTGCCGCCCCCGCCGCGGTGGTCGACCTCACGGGCGCCGGCGACGCGTTTTGCGGCGCCTATGCGGCGTGCCGCGCGCTCGGCCGGAGTCCCGCCGACGCGGCGCGGCGGGCGGCGGTCGCGGCGGCGATGGTGGTGGAGTGCGCGGGGGCGCCGGCCGCCCTGGCCCTGTCGCCGGCCGAGGCGCACCGTCGGCTGCCGCGGCTCGCCGCCGGGACCCGGTGACCCGGGTCGAGATCATGCCGGGAGATTTCCGCGATCATCGGGCTCTCCACCCCCCGTCCACCACCAGGGCATGGCCCGTCACATAGGCGGCCTCGTCGGAGGCGAGGTAGCAGACGGCGGCGGCGATGTCCTCCGCGCTGCCGCGTCGCCCCGCCGGCACGATGGCCCGGACCTGCTCGTCGGACACCGCGATGCCCACGCCGCTCATGTCGGGCGCACCCGGCCCCAGGATGTGCTGCGAGTGCTGCCGGAGGCCGGTGAGGACAGGACCCGGGCACACCGCGTTGATCGTGATGCCGCGGGCGGAGTAGACAACGGCCATCTGACGGGTGAGCCCGACGACGCCGTGCTTGGCCGCGACGTAGGCGGCCCCTCCACCCGTTCCGTTGAGACCGGCGACCGAGGCGATGTTGACGATGCGCCCGCTCCCGCGCGGCAGCATCTCGGCGAGGGCGCGCTTGCAGCCGAGGAACACACCGGTCAGATCGATGTCGACCACGCGGCGCCAGAGCGCCTCGTCCATCTCGTCCACGTTGAGGTAGCCGTCGAGGACCCCGGCGTTGTTCACCATGACGTCGAGCGGCCCCAGCTCCTTCACGGCCGCCGCCACCGCGCGGTCCAGGTCGGCGGCGCGGCTGGTGTCCGCCTGAGCCGCGATGGCCCGGCCGCCCGTCCTGGCGATGGCCGCCGTCGTCTCCCGGGCGGTGTCCTCGTCGATGTCGACCGCCGCCACCTGCGCGCCCCGGGCCGCCATCGCCTGGGCGATGGCCCGGCCGATGCCGGAGCCGGCGCCCGTCACCACTGCCACCCGATCTTTGAGCGTCACGTGTCTGCCCTGTTCTCCATGACGTGATCCCTCCCAGGCGTTGTGGTAGAGTGCGCGTGGCCCCAGGCTTCCGGCACGAGGAGGACGGAGCGATGATCATGGATCGACGCGATTTCGTCAAGCTGATCGGCGCGCTCACGCTCGCCCTGGCATCCGAGCGCGTCCTGGCGCAGGGCTCGAAGGTGGAGGTCCAGTGGCTCGGCCAGGCGGCCACCCGGATCACGACCCTCACCGGGAAGGTGATCGTCATCGACCCCTTCCTGACCCAGAATCCCAAGACGCCGACCCAGTACAAGAACCTGGATGCCCTGGGGAAAGTGGACCTGATCCTGGTGACTCACGGCCACGGCGACCACACGGGCGACGTCAAGGAGCTGGCCGCCCGGACCGGGGCGCCGGTGTATGGTCCGGCCGGGCTCATCTCGACGATGATCGATCTCGGCTGGGTCACGCCCGAGCGCGGCGTGCGGTTCGGGAAGGGCGGCACGGTGACTCCCGTCGGCCCTCAGATCCGGATCACGCAAGTCCGTGCCGAGCACTCGTCGGAGGTGACCGTCACCGATCCGGCCACCAAGAAGACCACGACGTATCCCGGCGGTGAGCCGGCCGGGTTCGTCATCGAATTCGAGAACGGCTTCAAGCTCTACCACACGGGCGATACCGGACTCTTCGGCGACATGCGCCTCATCGGCGAGTACTATCGGCCCGATGCGGTCATGATCCCGATTGGAGGCCACTTCGTCATGGACCCGAAGGACGCCGCCTACGCGACCCGAGAGCTGCTCAAGCCCCGACACGCCATCCCGATCCACTACGGGACCTTTCCCGTCCTGCGCGGCACGCCGCAGGAGTACGAGGCCGCGCTCGGCCAGACCTCGACCCGGGTTCACTCGATCAATCCCGGGGACGTCGTGACGTTCTGACGCGATCAGACTCCACGACCACGAGCGGGTGGGGTGCTGAACAGGCTTGCCTTCGCCAATTCGCTGGCCATCCTCACGGCGGCCCTGTCCCTCCTCTTCTCCCTGCTGGCGGCCGTCTCCCCGAGGCTGTTCCAGCTCCTGTTCAACGCTCAGTTCTTCGGGGCCGATGTGGCCGCGCTGCTTCCCAAGGTGGTCGGCTACGAGGGGTTCGTCGGAACGTTCCTCGTCCTGATCGCGAGCGCGTGGCTGTTCGGATACGCCTGGGCCTGGCTGTACGACGTCTTCGCGGGATGGGGCTGACCGGAGCGAGGCGGCTGGCCCCGCGGATCACGGCGGGCCGGTGCCGGCCGGGAGGAAGTCAGTGGCCGTGATGGCCGACCATGGAGCTGTCATCGAGCGCATCCGGGCGTCCGCCGAGGAGGTCCGGCGGACGGTGGACGCGGTGGCGCCCGGCAAGCATGGCGTCTCCCCCCGCGAGGGCGAGTGGTCAGTGCTGGAGACGCTCGTCCATCTTCGCAACGTGGTCGTCATGGTCTATGGCCTGCGCATCCGGCGCCTGTGGTACGAGACCGACCCGGTCTTCGCGGACTACGACGAGTCGATGCACCGCCAGGCCACGATGGACCGGCAGCCCCGGGCCGACCAGCTGGTCGCGATGATCGTGACCGAGCACGAGCAGCTGGCGGGGCTGCTCCGCGAGCTGCCCGATGATCGGTGGAACCGGGTGGGTCGCCATCCGGAGCTGGGAGAGATGAGCATCGAGTTCCTGGCCCGCCGGGTGGCCGAGCATGCCGAAGAGCACGCCCGACAGATCCGGAACACCGCGGTGGAAGTCCGGGAACAGGCCCGGCGCCGGGCCAGAGCGGTGGCGGAGGAGTTCAGGAGCCGAGGAGATGCGACGGGGTGGTTCGAGCGAGTCTATGCGACCGCGCACGGCGACGCCGGCGCCGTCCCGTGGGCGGCTCTCCGGCCTGACCGAAACCTGCTGGAATGGGTCAGTCGCGAGAGGCTCATCGGAACCGGCCAGAAGGCCCTCGTCGTCGGCTGCGGAGCCGGCGACGATGCCGAGGAGCTGGCCCGGCTCGGCTTCGAGGTGGTCGCCTTCGACATCGCCCCCACCGCGATCGACTGGTGTCGCCGGCGGTTTCCCGGGTCGCCGGTTCGATACGCGGTCGCCGATGTCCTCGCCCCGCCGGGGACCTGGCCGGGAGCCTTCGATTTCGTGCTGGAGGCGTTTACGATCCAGGTCCTCACCGGCGAGCTGCGGGGCCGGGCGATCCAATCCATCGCACGATTCGTGCGTCCGGGCGGCATGCTCTTGGTCCTCGCGCGGGGCCGCGAGCCGGATGAAGACCCCGGCAGCCTGCCCTGGCCCCTCACCAGGGACGAGCTGAGCCTGTTCGAGCGCGCCGGCCTGCGAGCCGTCCGTTTCGAGGACTACCTCGACCGTTCCGGCGATTCTCCCGTGCGGCGGTTCCGGGTGACGTACCAGCGAGCGATCCAGGGGACGTGACGCGACGAGGTGCCCGGCCAGCCCCCACCGGACGAGGCGACGGCAGGATCCCCGGGGAGTGTGTCGAGTAACCCGGCTTCCGAGACCCCCCCGAAGAACCTAGCCATGGCATTTACCGATGAGCTCTGGCAGTCGATCCAGACCATTTACGCCGCGATTCTGCGCCACCCCTTCCTGGCCGGGCTCGCCGACGGCTCCCTGCCACGCCCGAGCTTTCAGTTCTATGCGATCCAGGACGCGCTGTATCTGCGTGAGTTCGCCCGGGCCCTCTCGATCGCGGGCGCGCGCGCACCGCAGGACGAGTGGATCATCATGTTCAACGAGCACGCGGCGGGCGCCCTCCGGGTGGAGCGGGCGCTGCACGAGGGCTTCTTCCGCGAGTTCGGGCTCAGCCCGCACGAGGTCGCCGCTACCCCCCTGGCGCCGACCAACCTCGCCTACACGAGCTATCTCCTGGCGGTGGCCTACGCGGCGCCGTTCCACGAGGCGATCGCCGCCCTCCTGCCCTGTTACTGGATCTACTGGGAAGTGGGCAAGGCGCTCGAGCGCGCCGGTTCTCGCGATCCGCTCTACGCGCGCTGGATCGGGACGTACGCGTCCGAGGAGTTCGGGAGCCTCGTCCGGGCGGTGATCGATGCCACCGACCAGACCGCGGCTCGACTGCCGGCGGCCGAGCTCGAGGCCATGCGCCGGCACTTCCTGGCGACCAGCCGCTACGAATGGATGTTCTGGGAGATGGGGTACCGGCGGGAGGGGTGGCCTGTCTGATGCTGTCGCCCCCCTGACCGGCGGCGACTGCGGTCGTGGCCCTGACTGAACGCGAGGCGAAGATGGAGATCGGTCTCTTCACGGAGTTCCAGTGTCCGGCCGGAATGAGCGAGGCGACCGCGTTCGAGGAGTCGATGGCCCAGATGCGAGCGGCCGAGGAGCTCGGCTTCGACGCGGTATGGCTCGGCGAGCTCCATTTTCAGAAGGACCGCTCCGTGCTCGCCTCACCGCTGGTGGTGGCGGCCGCCATCGCGGTCTGCACCCGGCGGGTCAAAATCGGGATCGCCGTCCAGGTGCTGCCGCTGAGTCATCCGCTGCGGCTGGCCGAGGACGTAGCCACCGTGGACCACCTCTCCCGGGGCCGGCTGGACTTCGGCATGGGCCGGAGCGGTCTGCCCGGACACTACGAGGGATTCAACATCCCGTACGGCGAGAGCCGCGACCGTTTCCTCGAGACCCTGGAGATCCTGGTGAAGGCGTGGACGCGGGAGCGATTCTCACACGAGGGACGCTTCTATCAGTTCCGGGACGTGTGCGTGATGCCGAAGCCCTACCAGAAGCCGCACCCCCCTCTTCGCGTCGCCGCGACCACCGAGGAGACCTACCCGATGGTGGGCCGCCTCGGCTACCCGCTGTTCGTGGCCGTCCGGACGGGCTCGATCTCCGACCTCCGGCGCTTTCTCGGCGGGTACCACGAGGCGTGGCGGGCGGCCGGCCACCCCGGCCGCGGCGACGTTGCCCTGCTGATGCCCATCTACGTCGCGGAGACGGCGCGGCAGGCTCGCCAGGAGCCGGAGGCGAGCACCATGCACTGGTTCCGCGTGAGCAGCGAGGCGCTGAAGCGGTCCCCCACCCGGCGGGCGGACGCGGAGCGGCTGGCCGCACTCTCCTACGACGAGATCCTCGCCGAGCAGACGGTCTACGGAACACCGGAGGCGGTGGCGGAGCGACTCCGCGCGCTGCGCGAGGAGGTCGGGTTCTCCAGCCTGTCGGCATGGATGAACGTGGGCGGCCAGATCCCGCACGAGCGCGTGCTGACCTCGATGCGCCTCTTCGTGGAACAGGTGGCGCCGCGCCTCTAGGTCGTTTCGGGGGGGTCTCGGAAGGCCCCCCGATGCCCCCCCCATCGTGGCGGCGGCGGAGCCGCCGCTCGGAGCACTCCTCGATGTGCCACGCGCTCGGGGGTCGGCGCCGGGGCCCGCGCGCCCTCGTGAATAGTCCGGACTAGCGCGGATAATTCATGAGGCTTGCGCGGCGCGGGTGGGTGGCGCGGCGAACGGGCGCCCGCCGCGCCCGGAGCGGCGACTTACACCGCCGAGGGCGTCCCGCGCGCCATGCTCCGGACGGCCGCATTCGTCACCACGCTTCGCCGCGAGGACGCGGTGGGCTGTTCGCCGCGACAGGCCCCACCCGCTCGCGGGCCTTCACGAATAATCCGGGCCTGGGTCGTCGGGGCATCCCCCACGAGGGGCGCGGGTGACTCCGACCGCCCCTGGCCTGCGCCGATTCAGTCCTGGAGGATCTGCTTCAGCCTGGCGAGCAGGGCGGGATCCAGCGTGAAGAGCTCCGAGACCATCCTCTCCAGCTCTTCGCCGGTGACCGGATCGAGGCCGAGCCTGGCCCTTTCCGTCTCCGCCAGGAAGGCCTTGTCCTTCAGCGTCTCCTGAAAGGCCCTGCGCAGGATCTGGACTCGCTCCCGGGGGGTGCCCGGAGGCAGCACGAAGGGGCGGGCGAAGGCGCCGGTATGGTGGACGCCGACTTCGATCAGCCGCCGCGCCTCGTCGGTCTTGGCCAGGTCGATGGCCAGGGGCACGCCGGGCAGATCCGGGAATCCCTTGGCGACCGCTTGCAGGACCACGACGACCGCGCCGTCCTCCAGGGCCTTGCGCCAGGTCACCTTCACGGAGTCCCAGGCCCAGCAGCCCCCGGCCAGCTCTCCGCCGTCGGCGGCCAGACGGATGTCAGCGGTTCCCTTGTAGCCCGAGACGAGCTGGATCGGGAGCCCGAGAGCCGTCTTCAAGATCCTGGCCGTGTTGTCGGGAGAGGCCAGAGGGCCGGTGCCCCCCAACTTGACCGGTGTCCTGGCGGCCATCCATTTCTCCACGGTCGTGATGCCGCTGGTCCTGGTCAAGGCGCAGACGACATCCTCCTTGAGGGCGGCCCCGATGAACTCGAACTTCCGGGCATCGAACTCGATCGCCCGCTGGCCCAGCACCTGACCCAGTACCAGCGTCCCGTTGAAATGTCCCACGGTGAGACCATCGGGCTTGGCCACCCGGTAAAGGTGATTGGCGGAGACGAGGCTTCCGGCCCCCGGCATGTTGTCGACGATGATGGCGGGATTCCCGGCGATGTGCTTGCCCAGGTGCCGCGCGATAGTCCTGGCGTACGTGTCGAAGCCGCCGCCGGGAGCCAGCCCCACGATGATACGCACGGTCTTGCCCTCGTAGAACGACTGGGCCTGAGCCGGGCCGACGACCGAGGCGAGGGCGATCAGCGCCGACCACCCGGCGAGAAGGCGTCGATACATACGATCCTCCCGGTGGGGATTCGCCGTTCTCAGGTGGCCCTCGGCGGCCACCCGGCACGCGAAGGCTATCCGCGGCGAGCCGAAGCCGGGTCGCCGCGCCTCGGCGCGCTCAGGCCATTCCGGGCACGAAGGCGTCCCGCCCGCGCTGGTACGTGGGCTGCCGCTGGGCCGGATTGCGATTGACCAGCGGGCGGAGGTAGAGCGGGCTCAGGAGGCTTCGGACCTCGTGCTCGATCGTGAAGAGCACCCGCCCCGTGTCGGGATCGATGATGTCCTGGAACCGGTACTGGTACCAGTTGCTCTCCTCGGTGATGAGCCCACGCTCCTTGAGCCACCCCTGTGGGCCCGAGAAGTTCGCGATGTAGATCTGGATGTGGTGACCGTCGTAGGGCAAGCTCGGCTCCGCGGTTTCCCGGAAGATCAGCTCCTGGCGGGGTGCTGCCGTCACCCGCGCCGCCGCCCCCTCGCCGTTCCGAACCACCACCGCCGCGGCCCCGAGCGCGTCCCGGTAGAACCGAGCGATCCCGTCGGCCGTACCCGGCTCGACCGAGAACTCGACGTAGGGCATGCCGAGCGTCATGTCGCCGAAGGCGGATCCGGGGGGGTGGCAGTGGATGGCGTTGCCCCAGGGTGAGACCACGCGGATGTGCTTGTCCTTCACCGCGTAGTCGAACTTGGTCCCCGCGAGGCCTCGCTCGACCGCGGTGAGTCGCCCGGGCAACTCGTCGAAGTCGGGCACCACCAGGCCCACGTGGCCCCGCAGGATCTGCGGCTGGCCGGTGGGCAGGTGGAATTGCTGCTGCCCGATGTTGATCCACATGTTCTCGAGGCCGGTCATCAGGTACGGGTCGCGGGTCAGCCCCAGGCCCACGACGTAGAAGAGCGTGGCGAGCTGCTGGTCGGGGATCTTCACGTTGACGTGCTCCAGCGCGACGATGTTGCCCACGTCCTGCGTGGTCCGGTCGTATCTCTCGTCCGCCATGGCTCGCCTCCTTGAATCGAACGGCCGTCGCGCCTCACGACGCCCAGAGCCGGACTCTCCTCGAGAGAAGACGGAAGACCCGGCTGCCACCAACTCTACCCCGACGACCGGATGAGCGCCAGCCCTGAGGATAGGCCCGGGGGGTGGAACTGAGCGCGCGCGCTCCGCGCTGCGTCTCGAGGCCCGGTTCCCCGGGCCGCCGTGCCCGTGCGAGCCACGGCGGCCCGGGCAGGGAGCCTCTCCGGGAGCGGAAGCCGGCGCCGCGGAGAGCGGAATGCTAGGTGGCTGTCGGAGTACTCGCGCGCCAACGCCTCGCCCAGCCTCCGCGGGTCGGTGTTCCACTCCGAGCGCGGGCTTGCCCGCGCAACCCTCCCGGGGGAGGGTCTGGGAGGGGCCGTCGAGGCCCCCTCCCATGATCTAGAGCGAGCGCAGGAAGTTGAGGAGATCCTGTTTCCGCCGCTCCGGGAGACCGCGGTAGCGGAGGATCACGCCGTTCGCCTCCGAAAAGCCGGAGGGGCCGTGGCTTTCACTGGCGTGGGCGAGGATGGCCTCGTTGAGGTCCCGCGTGCGCCCGTCGTGGAGGAAGAAGATCCGCTGGCCCAGACCCCACAGAGGCGCCGTGCGGAACTCGTCGGGGCCGGCGCTGCCCTGGCGGATGCCGTCGGCCAGGCCGGGCCCCATCCGGTGAAGCGCGAGGTCGGAGAAGAGGTTGGCTGGCCGGTTGGCCAGCACGGCGACGGCCGAGGGGCCGGTGGTCAGCGTCGGCGTGTGGCAGAGGGCGCAGCCGACCTCGGCGAAGGCCGCGCGCCCGCGCGCGATCGACGGAGTCTCGGGCGCGGGCCGCGGGGGCGCCAGGAACTGCATGAACATGGGAAACTTCACGATGTCGCTGGCGACCTCGACCGGCGTGGCCCCGGCGAGGTTGGTCCGGTCCTCGGGCGTCGGGCTGAACGTGCACCCGGGCGTCTGGTCGATCTCGTTGGGGAAGAGCTCGTTGGTCACGCCTTGCTCGACGTTGTAGGCCTCGCCCGAGAACACCGGCAGCGAGACGTTCTGCGCCTTCCAGCCGAACCGGGTGATGGTGCCGTCGTTGCCGTTCCGGTTGGCGCGCCCGCCGATCCCGAGCGAGCGCTTGAGCGCGGCATTGGCGGCAAGGTTCGCGAGGATGGTGGCGTCAGTCACGGCGGCGATCAGGCCGGCCCCGAACACCGGGGTCGGGATGCGGAACGTCAGGTTGTCGCGCCGGGCCTCGGCCTCGAAGTTCGGCTGGGCCAGGACGCATCCCGGGGCGTCCGTCCGCCCCGTGATGGTGTAGAGCTGGTGGACGCCGCCGTCGGGCGTGCCGTCACGGTTCTGCTTGAAGCGTACCTCGCGGACCGGGCCGTCGGGAAGGATGAAGAACGGCACCGTGTTGGTGGCGCCGTCCTTGGTGGCGACCGCCACTTGCGGGTTGACGAAGGGGCTCGTGCCGCCCACGGCCGGATGCGCGTGACAGCCGGCGCAGCTGTCCAGGTTGAAGCGCGGCCCGAGACCGGGGTCGTCGTCTCCCTGGACGGTGTTCACGCTTGCGAACGATTCCTGCCCGGCGTCGAAGAAGGCCTGCTGCTCGGCGGTCAGGGTGGGGAACGGTTGCCCCGCGCCCGGCGGCCCCCCTCGAACCCCCGGGTCGCGGGCGGCGGAGTCCGCCCACAGGGCCACGCTCAGCCCCAGGATCAGAAGCGCGGGGAGGGCCGGGGTCAGCCGCGCGAGTCGGCCGGCCCGAGCCCGGGCCGGAGGACGATGGGATTTGCGATCGGGGGGTGGAAGCGGCGAGAACGGATGCATGGCGACCTCCCTTTCAGGAGACCGCCACGTCCCGGGAGCGCCCGCCTCGCTTCCTTCGGTGGCCCGGCTGTCAGATCCAGCGCCTGACCCGTGGCTTTGCGCCCCTGCCTCGCGACAGGTTTGCCTTTGTCGGGAAGCGGCCTCCGCGTCGATTACTAGCCGGCTAGCGACCCCAAGTCAACGAAAAAGACCCTTAGGGGTCGGCGCGGGCCCCTGGCTGGCTCTCACCTGAGAGTCGGCCGAGACGCATGGCCGCCGATCGGCCCACGACGCGGACCTCTCGCCGGGCGTCCAGCTCGTCGAAGCATGCGCGCGGCGCGCCGAGCAGCGCGACGTTCATCGCGTTGCGCTGTGACGGTGGCGATGCCCGCCTCGACCCGCCAGACGACCTCGTCGGCCATGGTTCCCTCCCGGGGACGATCGCGTTCGCCGCCACCTTAGGGAACCGCTCGGGCCCTGTCAACACGGGCGGCGCCGCAACCCCACGGAGGGCGAGGGCCACTCCTCCCGATCCCCGGTGGTATGATCGCCCCAGACTCTCGACTCGAGGAGCGAGCCCATGCCGCTATTCTCCGGCTTCACGGTTCCGGAGGAGCTGCGCCTCCTCCGCGACCAAGTCCGACGCTTCGTTCAGGAGGAGATCCTGCCGCTGGAGCAGCGGATCGACCCCGATGCGCCGGACATCCCGCGGGAGGATTTCCAGCGGCTTTCCGCCAAGACCAAGGCGGCCGGGCTCTGGGCCCTGGGGGCGCCGGAGGCCTATGGAGGTGGTGGGCTCGACACCTTCAGCATGTGCGTGATCCTCGAGGAGATGGCGCAGCATCGAATGGGTCTCTACAATCCGGGCTGCGGCATCTTCGGGCGCTACCCGCCGCCGGTGATCTGGGGCGGTACCCTCGCCCAGATCGAGAAGTTCGCGATTCCGGCCCTCCGTGAGGGCTACGAGACCTTCTGGGCCATCACGGAACCCGCCGGAGGCTCCGACCCGGCCGGCGCCATCCAGACGCGGGCCGAGCGACGCCACGATCGCTGGGTCCTCAACGGGCGCAAGGTGTTCATCTCGCGCGCCCACGACGCGCCGTGGGGCGTCGTGTTCGCGCGCACCGACAAGACGAAGGGGCGCGCCGGCATCTCCTGCTTCATCGTGGAGCGGGGCACCCCGGGGTTCACCGCCACCCCGATCCGGACCATCCGGACCTCGTCCGTCCCCAATGACGTCGTCTTCGAGGACTGCGAGGTCCCCGCCGGGAACCTCCTGGGCGGCGAGGGGCGCGGGCTCGACCTCTGCTTCGACCTCCTGGTGAAGCAACGCTTTCCCTATTCGGCGTGCAACCTGGGGGTGGCGGTGGCCGCCCACCGCATGGCCATCGCGCATGCCAAGCAGCGCTCCACCTTCGGCGTACCGCTCAGCCAGCGCCAGGCCATCCAGTGGATGCTGGCCGATGCCGAGGTGGAGATCCGCGCGGCGCGCTGGCTCGTCTGGGAGGGCGCCTGGAAGGCCGACCGCGGCGAGGATGCGCGGGTGGAGGCGTCCATCGCCAAGCTCCACTCCAGCGAGGTGCTGGGGCGGGTGATCGACGCGGCCGTGCAGATCCACGGGGGCTACGGGGTCTCCAAGGAATTCCCGCTCGAGCGCTGGTACCGCGAGGCGCGGGTCCGCCGGATCGGCGAGGGGCCGTCCGAGGTTCACCGCATGGTCATCGCGCGCTCGCTGTTCCGCTGAACGGCCCCCGGCAACCGGCCATGGCGACCTTCAGCTTCGAGCTGTGCGAGCTGCCACCGGAGACGCAGGCCCTCCGGGAGGAGGTGCGCGAGTTCCTCCGCGCCGAGCTGTCCGGGCAGGGAGGATCCAGGCGCGCGCGCTCCTGGGGCGGCTTCGACCGCGCCTTCACGCGGAAGATGGCGGCGCGCGGCTGGATCGGCATGACCTTTCCGAAGCGATATGGCGGTCACGAGCGCACGGCGCTGGAGCGCTACGTCGTTCTGGAGGAGACGCTGGCCGCCGGCGCTCCGGTCTCCGCCCACTGGGTAGCCGACCGGCAGAGTGGCCCCCTCCTCCTGCGCTTCGGCACCGAGGCCCAGCGCCAGCGCTTCCTGCCCGGAATCTGCCGCGGCGAGCTCGCCTTCGCCATCGGCATGAGCGAGCCCGACTCGGGCTCCGACCTGGCCTCGATCCGCACCCGGGCTCAGCGCGCGCCCGGGGGCTACCGCGTCGACGGCACCAAGATCTGGACGAGCAATGCCCACCTCTGCGACTACGCCATCGCCCTCTTCCGTACCGCAGTGGTGCCCGACAAGAAGCACGAGGGCCTGTCCCAGTTCCTCGTCGAGCTCGGGTCACCGGGCATCAGCATCCGGCCCATCATCGACCTGTCGGGCGGCCATCACTTCAACGAGGTCCACTTCGAGGACGTCTTCGTGCCCGACGACATGCTGGTGGGCACCGAAGGGGAGGGCTGGAAGCAGGTCACCACCGAGCTCGCCTTCGAGCGGAGCGGCCCGGAGCGCTATCTCTCCTCCATCCAGCTCCTGATCGAGCTGATCCGAGAGGTGGGACCGGAGCCGGGCGAACGGGCGGCGGTGCTCATCGGCCGCCTCACCGCTCATCTGACCACGCTGCGCCAGATGTCGCTCTCGGTCGCGGGCATGCTCCAGACGGGGCAAAACCCCAACCTGGAGGCGGCGGTCGTGAAGGAGGTCGGGACCACGTTCGAGCAGGAGATCCCGGAAGCGGTCCACGCGCTCACCGGGGCCGAGCCGCGGCTCGGTTCGGGCAGCGAGTTCGAGCAGACGCTGGGCTACCTGGTGGAGCACGCGCCGTCGTTCTCGCTCCGCGGCGGCACCCGCGAGGTGCTGCGCGGCATCATCGCCCGCGGCCTGGGTCTCCGATGAGGAAGGCCAGGCGCGGCCGAAGGGCCCGCGCATGAACGAGCTGCGGGCGATCCTCGCCGACACGTGCGCGCGGCTCTTCGGGGACCGGGTCTCCCCGGAGCTGATCCAGGCCGCCGAGAAGGGCGTGTGGCCCGCGGCGCTGTGGCAGGCGCTGGAGGAGAACGGGCTCACGCTCCCGCAGGTCCCCGAGGCGCGCGGCGGCGCGGGTGGCACCTGGCGCGACGCCCAGGTCGTGCTCACCGCCGCCGGGCGCCACGCCGCGCCGGTCCCTCTGGCCGAGACGATGGTCGGGGCCTGGCTCCTCGCGGAGGCCGGTCTCGATGTGCCCGTGGGACCCCTCACGGTGGCGCCGGTGCGGCCGGAGGATCGCCTCGCCCTCGCGCGCGACGGCTCGGGCTGGCGCCTCGACGGCACCGCCCGGCGCGTCCCCTGGGGGATCGCGGCCGGCCACGTCGTCGTGGCCGCCGACGATGGCGGCCGGCCGGTGATCGCCCTGATGGCCCGCGGCGCAGCCCGGGGCGAGCCCGATACCAACCTGGCCCTCGAGCCTCGCGACACGCTCACCTGGCACCGCGCCCCCGTGGTCGCCGCGGCACCGGCCGGCGAGGGCGCGGCCGGGGATCCGGTGCGTGCGCTGCGGCTCGGGGGCGCGCTCGTACGCTCGGCCCAGATGGCGGGTGGCCTCGAATACCTCCTCGCGCAGTCGGTCAGCTACGTGACCCAGCGGAAGCAGTTCGGCCGCCCGCTGGCGGCCTTCCAGGCCATCCAGCATCAGCTGGCCCTCCTGGCCGGGCACGCGGCCGCCGCGGGCATCGCGACCCAGCACGCCTTTCGCGCCATGGAGCGGGGCCGGGCGGCCTTCGAGGTCGCGGTGGCGAAGATCCGCGTCGGCGAGGCGGCCGGCCTCGGGGCCGGCATCGCCCACCAGTGCCATGGGGCCATCGGCTTCACCTACGAGCATTCCTTGCATTTCGTCACCCGTCGGCTCTGGTCGTGGCGCGCCGAGTTCGGCGCCGAGAGCCACTGGGCGATGGAGCTGGGACGGGAGGTGGCGGCGCGGCCTGCCGACGCGCTCTGGCCGTACGTCACCTCGCGATGACGTCGAGGGAGATGCGGGGCCCGAGGAGGATCGAATGCTTCCGCTGACCGGGATCAAGGTCGTCGAGATCGCGCAGAACCTCGCCGGGCCCATGGCCGCGGAGATCCTCGCGCACCTGGGCGCGGACGTCGTGAAGATCGAGCGCCCCGACGGGGACGATGCGCGGCGCTGGGGTCCGCCGTTCTGGAAGGGGGTGTCACCGGCGTTCCTCGCAGTCAACGCCAACAAGCGCTCCATGACGCTCGATCTCAAGGACGCCCGCGCAGTGGCCTGGCTGACCGAGTTCATCGGCGGGGTAGACGTGCTCGTCCAGAACCTGCGGCCGGGCGCGCTCGAGGAGCTCGGCCTCGGTCCCGAGGTCCTGGTGGCTCGTTACCCGCGGCTCATTTACTGTTCGCTCTGGGCCTTCGGGCGCACGGGGCCGCGCCGCCTCAAGTCGGGGTACGAGCCCATGGTCCAGGCGTTCTCTGGCCTCATGATGATGAATGGCGACGAGGGGGGCCCGCCGACCCGCATCGGCACCTCGGTCCTCGACTACGGGAGCGGGATGTGGACGGCCATCGGCGCCCTGGCCGGTCTGGTCCAGCGGGAGCGCACGGGACGCGGGTGCGTCGTCGACGCCTCGCTCTTCGAGACCGGTCTCGCCTGGCTCAAGGGTCACTTCGCGAGCTTTCGCGTGTCCGGCGAGGTGCCCGAGCGCCACCGGACCGGCAGTCACCGCGTCGTTCCCTTCCAGGCCTTCGACACCAAGACCGGGCCCATCATCATCACGGTCGGCAGCGACCGGCTCTTCGCCAGGCTCGCCGGGGTCCTGGGTCGTCCCGAGTGGATCACCGATCCGCGCTTCGCCACCAATGCGGCGCGCGTCGTCAGCCGGGCCGAGTTGATCCCGGAGATCGAGCGGATCCTGCTCACCCGCACCAAGGGCGAGTGGATCGATCTCCTGGAAGCCGCGGGGGTGCCGTGCGCCCCGATCAACACCCTGCCCGAGGCGGTCACCGAGCCCCAGGCGGAGGCCATCGGAATGATCCAGCGCGTGCCCGGTGACGAATACGAACTCGTGGCCCTGCCGCTCTCCTTCGACGGCGTGCGTCCGGGCATTCGCCGGGCGCCGCCGCGCCCCGGGGAGCACACCGGAGAGCTGATGGGCCCCTGAGCCGTGGGACGGGTGTCTATCCTGGCTGGACCTTCATCCGGGGATCCAGCGCGTCGCGGAGGCCGTCTCCGAGCAGGTTGAGGCCGAGGACGGTGATGGCGATGGCGAGCCCCGGGAAGAGCGCGATCCAGGGCGCCTCGCGTACGTAGTTGCGGCCTTCGGCGATCGCGTTGCCCCAGGTCGGGGTCGGCGGCTGCGGCCCCATGCCCAGAAACGACAGCACCGCCTCCGTCAGCACGGCGTACGCGAAGATGAACGTGAGCTGGACGATCAGTGGCGCGAGGCTGTTCGGCAGCACGTGCCGCAGCAGGATCCGCCATTGCCCGACGCCCAGGGCGAGGGCTGACTGCACGTAGTCCAGCTCGCGGATCACGAGGACCGACGCTCGGACGATCCGCGCCGTTCGGGGCGTGTAGACCGCGGTCAGGGCGATCATGGCGTTCAGCATCGACGGTCCGAGGGCGGCCGTGATCCCGATCGCCAGCAGGACGGCCGGAAACGCCATCAACGCATCCATGCACCGCATCAGCCCGTTGTCGAGCTCGCGGAAATAGCCGGCTGCGGCGCCGATCAGGGTCCCGCCCACGCCGGTCATGACCATGACGCCGAAGCCGATCTCGAGCGAAAGCCGGGCGCCGTAGACGACTCGGCTCAGGATGTCACGCCCGAAGTTGTCCGTCCCGAGCCAGAACTGGCGGGTCGGCGGCGTGAAGCGGTGGCGAAACTGCATCTGGTCCGGCGCCGACGGCGCGATGACGTCGGCCAGAAGCGCGAGGGCGAGCACGAGCGCGAACAGCGCGAACCCGACCACGAACGATCGATGACGCCTGAGCCGCCACACGACCCGCGAGCGCCGCACGCGGGCGAGGGCGCCGTCGGGCGCCGCCCACCCGATCGCGATGGTCCTACCCCCGCTCATAGCGCACGCGGGGGTCGAGGTAGCCGTACAGGACGTCGATCAGCAGGTTCAGCAGCACGAAGCCGGCCGCCGTCACCAGGAGGCCGCCCTGGATCATGGGGTAGTCACGGCGGAGGACGGCCGCCGCCAGAAGCCGACCGATCCCCGGCAGCGAGTACACGGTCTCGATCACCACGGACC
>DASYQW010000253.1 GCA_036005065.1 Candidatus Methylomirabilota bacterium
CACAACCGGGCCGCCGATCATGCCGCCCGGATCATCTCGCTGGTGGGGGCGGCCTCGCCGATCTTCTGGACGGGCCTCATCGCGCTGTACGTGTTCTACTACCTCCTCGAGTGGGCGCCGGGCCCGGGCCGGCTCGACACCTACCTCGCGTACCCCCCCACCGTGACGGGGTTCCTCCTGGTCGACAGCCTGCTGGGCGGCCGGCTCGACGTCTTCGCCTCGGCCCTCCGGCACCTCGTCCTCCCCGCCCTCGTCCTCGGCTCGTTCGTGATGGGCATCGTGGCCCGCACCACGCGGTCCGCGCTCCTGGAGGTCTTGTCCGCCGACTACGTGCGCACGGCCCGCGCCAAGGGCCTCGGCGAAGGGCCGGTGGTGGGCTTCCACGCGCTGCGCAACGCGATGATCCCGATGCTCACCGTGACCGGACTCAACTTTGCGAGCCTCCTGTCCGGCGCCGTCCTCACCGAGACGGTCTTCGCCTGGCCGGGGATCGGCCGATACGCCGTGACGGCATCCACGCGGCTCGACTACCCGGCGATCCTCGGGGTCACGATGCTGACCGCTGTCATCTACATCACGGTCAACTTCGTGGTGGACGTGCTCTACGGCGTGCTCGATCCTCGGATCCGCGTCGAGTGACGGCCAACGCCGTCCAGCCCGTGGCGGGGCCTCGGACCCTCGGCTTGACCCTGGCCGGCATGATGCGGCATCCCCGGGGGAACACGGGCCTGGTGGCCGGCACGCTCATCGTCGGCCTCTGGGTCGTGGTGGCGGCGACCGCGCCGATCCTCGCCCCCCACAGCCCGCTCGACCTCGACGTGATGAACCGGCTCGAGCCTCCGAGCGCCGGTCACCCCTTGGGCACCGACGACGCCGGGCGTGACAACCTCTCGCGGATCCTGTACGGCGCGCGGATCACGGTCCCGATCGCCTTCGCCGTCATCGCCGTCGCCACCATCGTGGGCTCGGCGGTAGGGGCGATCGCGGGCTACGCCGCCGGGCGCGTCGACGAGATGCTGATGCGGGTCGTGGACGTGGTGCTGGCCTTCCCGCCGATCCTGCTGGCCATGGCGATCACCGCCGCCCTCGGTCCCGGGCTCCGCCACGCCATGCTGGCGATCGTGCTGGTGTCGTGGCCGGAGTTCAGCCGGCTGATGCGGGGGCAGGTCCTCTCCGTGAAGAACCACGACTACGTGCTGGCCGCCCGGGCGCTGGGCGTCCCCGCCTATCGCGTCCTCCTGGTCCACGTGCTGCCCAACGCCTTCCCGCCGGTGGTCGTGAAGGCGACGCTCGACGTCGGCAACGCCATCATCCTGACAGCGGCCCTCTCCTTCATCGGGCTCGGCGCCATCCCACCCGAGCCCGAGTGGGGCGCCATGATCGCGGCCGGTCAGGCCAAGTTCGAGTACTGGTGGGTCGCGACGTTCCCGGGCCTCGCCATCCTGTCGATCGTGCTGGGATTCAACTTCCTCGGCGACGGCCTGCAGGACTGGATGAACCCCCGCCTCCGGAAGGACTGACGCGCCGGCTCGGCGGCGGCGGGATCGGTGCCTCCCCGGCGGCCGGCAACGGCAAGATTGCAAAGACCAACCCGCGTGTTAAAGTACCTTTTCGACCGGGTATGCGAATTTCGGCAAAAGGGGAGTATGCCATCCGGGCGATGCTGGACCTGGCCATGCGTCACGGCCAGGGGCTCATCCCGATCCAGGAGGTCGCCCGCCGCCAGGGTATCCCCCAGCGCTACCTCGAGCAGGTGCTCCTGCTCCTCAAGCGCGCCGGGTTCCTCGCCTCCAAGCGTGGATCGACCGGGGGCTACCATCTCCGGCAGCCGCCGGAGGAGATCTCGGTCGGCGCCGTCCTCCGGGCGGTCGAGGGGAGCCTGACGCCGTTCGAGGTGGGCGGGCGCGAGCCGCGGGGCCGCCGCGGCGGGGACGGCGACCTCGCCGAGCTCTGGCGGGAGGTGGGTGACGCGGTGGCCGCGGTCATCGATCGGACGACGTTCGCGGATCTCGTCGAGCGGGCGGCGGCCCGGCGGTCGCCGTCCCGCAGCATGTACCACATCTGAGTGGAGACACCCCGGATGGACGCCGCCCGAGATTCGGCCCCGCGGGGCCGTCCCCCGATCGCCGCGAGCGTGCTCGACCTCGTCGGCGGCACGCCGCTCGTTCGACTCCGACGGATACCGAGAGCGGGGAGCGCGACCGTCCTGGCCAAGGTGGAGTCGGCGAATCCCGGCGGGAGCGTCAAAGACCGGATCGCGCTCGCCATGGTCGAGGACGCCGAGCGCCGCGGGGTTCTCAAGCCCGGGGCGACCCTCGTCGAGCCCACCAGCGGGAACACCGGCATCGGTCTGGCCATGGTGGCCGCCGTGAAAGGCTACCGGCTGATCCTCACGATGCCCGAGGACATGAGCGTCGAGCGCCAGCGGCTGCTGGCCCGCTTCGGAGCCGAGATCCACCTCACCCCCGCGATGGAGGGGATGACCGGCGCCGTCCACGCGGCGCAGGAGTTGTGCCGGGCGCACCCCGAATACGTCATGCCGCAGCAGTTCCAGAACCCCGCCAACCCGGAGATCCATCGCCGGACGACGGCGCTGGAGATCCTCGAGGCGACCGACGGGCGGCTCGACGCCTTCGTGGCCGGGGTCGGGACGGGCGGCACCATCACAGGGGTCGGTGAGGTGCTGCGGGCGAAGCTCCCGGAGGTCAGGATCGTGGCGGTCGAGCCGGCGCGGTCCCAGGTCCTGGCCGGGGGGAAGTTCGGCGTGCACGGGATCCAGGGGATCGGCGCGTCGTTCGTGCCGGGCGTCCTGAACCGCGCCGTCATCGACGAGCTCGTGCACGTGCGGGACGAGGACGCCATGGCGACGGCGCTCCGGCTCTGCCGGGAGGAAGGCCTGCTGGTCGGCGTCTCGGCGGGCGCGAATGTGTGGGCGGCGGCGAAGGTCGCCGAGCGGCTCGGGCCCGAGCGGACCGTCGTCACGCTGCTGCCCGACACCGGGGAGCGGTACCTGAGCGTCAACCTGGAGGCGAGCGCCGACGCCCGGGAACCGGGCGGGAGGTAGGCAGGCGGATGGCGGTCACGGTCTACATTCCGACCCCGTTCCGGCGAGCCACGGCGAACCAGGAGCGGGTCGAGATCGAGGCGCCCGACGTCAAGTCGCTGCTCGACGCGCTCGAGGGTCGGTTCGAGGGGCTGCGGGGGCTCGTGCGCGACGAGGCCGGTGAGGTGCACCACCACGTCAACGTGTACGTGAACGGCGAGGAGATCGGCGCCCTCCAGAGTCAGGCCACCGCGCTGCGCTCCGGCGACGAGGTCTCGATCATCCCGGCGCTGGCAGGCGGGGCCGGAGTCGCGGGGCGGAGGTGAGCCGGGCGTGACCCTGACGGGAGCCGAGCTGGCCGCGATCCGGAAGCACGCCGAGGCGGAGTACCCGGCCGAGTGCTGCGGGGTCGTCCTCGTGCGCGAGGACCGGGAAGCCGAGCGTCGACTCTTGCCGTGCCGCAACATCCAGGATGCCCTCCACGCCCAGGACCCCGAGCGGTTCCCGCGCACCGCCCGGACCGCCTACTACATGGCGCACGAGGATCTCCTGGAGCTCAGCCGCGCCGAGATGCGCGGCTCCCGTGTCGAGGTGATCTACCACTCCCACGTCGACGCCGGCGCCTATTTTTCCGAGACCGATCGCCGCAACGCCCTGGTGGACGGACAGCCGGCGTATCCCCAGGCCACCTACGTCGTCGTCGCGGTCCACGGCGGTGAGGCCGCCGAGGCGCGGGCCTTCCGCTGGGAGGCGGGGTCCCAGCGGTTCGAGGAGATCCCGCTCGAGATCGACTGACGCCTCGACGTCGCCCGAGCGGCGACGTTCGAGCGTGCCGCCCGCGACGAATCCCGCCACAAACCCGTTGACGGGCGTCGACCACGCTGTTATGATCCGGCCGGTCGTGACACATCGCCCACCCGGCCCCGCCTGACCAGGTCGGGGGCACCCACG
Organism: Candidatus Methylomirabilota bacterium; assembly: GCA_036005065.1. Lineage (NCBI taxonomy): Bacteria > Methylomirabilota (SeqCode) > Candidatus Methylomirabilota bacterium. Next base: position 3,995 of record DASYQW010000253.1, read on the forward strand.
CGTCGAGGGAGCTTCGGGGATAGAGCGGATGCGGGTCTGCGCGAAGTGGGCGCTCGCGGGGCTGGCCGCCCTCCTCAACCACGACGGCAGAGCTTTCCCAGGGTAGCCCAATGAGTGACGGCATCGATCGGCGCGGGTTCTTCCGGCTCGTGGGCGTGAGCTCGGCCGCCGCCGCGGCGGCCGCCGGATGCGGGAAGACCACCGAGGCGATCCTCCCCTACGTCATCCCGCCCGACAACCTGATTCCCGGCGTCGCGACCTGGTTCGCCACCGTCTGTCGCGAGTGCCCCGCCGGCTGCGGGGTCCTCGCCAAGAACCGCGAGGGGCGCGTCGTCAAGCTGGAAGGAAACCCCGACCACCCGGTGAACCACGGCGCCCTCTGCGCCCGCGGCCAGGCGTCCCTCCTGGGGACCTACGACCCCGACCGGATCGCGCGACCCCAGGCCCGAGAGGGAAACGCCTGGAAGGTGGTCCCGGCGGCCGACGCCGAGAAGCTTCTGGTCGAGAAGCTGGCCGCGGCGCGGTCGGCCGGCGCCGGCCGCATCGCCATGATCACGCAGCTCGAGACGGGGAGCCTCGGGCGGCTCATGGATGACTGGCTCAAAGCGCTGGGCGCGCGGCCCCGCGTCGCCCACGAGCCGTTCGCCTCCGAAGCCCTCCGGGCGGCGAACCGGGCGACGTTCGGCGTCGACGCCCTGCCGTACCACGCCTTCGAGGACGCCAGGGCCGTCCTCTCGCTCGGCGCCGATTACCTGGAGACCTGGATCTCGCCCGTCGGATATGCGGGCGCCTTCCACCGCATGCACGGGCTCCGGGACGGCGGGAGCGGCACTGTCATCCACGTGGAGCCCCGCTACTCGATGACCGCCGCCAACGCCGACGAGTGGGTCGCGAATGCCCCCGGGACGGAAGGGCTCGTCGCCCTCGCCCTGCTGCGCATCGTCCTCGAGGAGCGCCTCGCCCCATCGCTCCCGGCGAAGGAGGCGGAGGCGCTGGCCGCCGTCGCCCGGGCGGTCGCGCTCGAGGCCGTCGCCAGGCAGAGCGGGATCCCGCCCGCGCGGCTCACGCACATCGCCGAGACCCTGGCCAGGAGCGCTCCGAGCCTCGTCGTGGGCGGCGGAATCGCCGTCACGGGGCCGGGCGCCGTGGACACGGCGGTGGCCATCAACCTCCTCAACTACGCCCTGGGCAACGTGGGCAAGACGCTCCGCTTCGGGCCGAACTCGACGCTGGGTCAGGCCAGCCGCTACGCGGACCTGATGGCGCTCACGCAGGCGATGGCCAACGGGGAGATCGCCGTCCTGCTGGTGAAGGATGCGAACCCCGTCTTCACGCTGCCGACCAAGGCCGGCTTCGCCGACGCCCTCGCCAAGGTGCCGTTCGTGGTCAGCCTGTCGAGCCACCTGGACGAGACCACCGCCCGCGCACACCTCGTCCTGCCGGACCTCACGCCGCTCGAGTCCTGGGGCGACTACTCGCCCCGGGAGGGCGTGTGGGGGCTCATGCAGCCGGCGATGGGGGTCGTGCCCGAGGTCAGACCGGCGCGGGAGGACGCCCTCGATCTGGTGGCGGCGCTGGCCCCGGTCCGCACGCTGGTCGGCCGAGTCCCGCAGGAGAAGTTCCCCGGAGTCCAGACCAAGGCCGCCGGAGATCTCCTCCTCGACACCGGGCGGGCGCTCGTTCCCGGCGGGGAGAAGGGGCTGTTCCGGGCCAAGACCTTCGCCGACTACCTGCGGGAGGCCTGGCAGGCGCTGGCCAAGCGCATCGCCCCCGGGACGACGCCCTTCGAGACGGTCTGGGAGGACGCCCTCCGGCGAGGCGGGCTGTGGACTGAGGTGCCGCCGGCCAGGGTCCAGCTCTCGGCCGGCCTCCGGCCGCCCGGCGCGGCCGCCGCGCTCGAGGGTCCGGCCGAGGGGCTGGCCCTCCTCGTCGTTCCGTCCTCGCGCTACTACGACGGGCGGAGCGCCAACAAGGTGTGGCTTCACGAGGCGCCGGATCCGATCACCCAGGCCGTGTACGACAACTGGATCGAGATCGCCGCCGAGACCGCGAATCGGTTGGGGATCCGGGCCGGCGACATCGTGCGTGTGCGCTCGCCTCACGGGCAGATCGAGCTGCCGGCGTACGTCTCCGAGACGCTCCATCCGGGCGCGGTCGCAGTCCCCACCGGCCTCGGTCACACCGAGTACGGTCGGTTCGCGCGCGCGGTGGGCGCGAACCCGCTCGTGCTGCTCCCGGCCGAGGCGGACGCGGCGTCCGGCGGGCCGCGCTGGCTGGCCGTCCGGGTCGCGCTGGAGAGGACCGGGACAGCCGTGCGCCTGGCGACGCCCGCCGGGGTCACCGAGGTCGACCACCAGCGGGAGATCATCGAGACGGTCCGCCTCGCGGAGGCGGCCGCCCTGGCGAAGGACGGGAAGGCGCCCCCGCACGCGAATCTGCCCTCGATGTATCCCGACCTCAAGTACCCCGAGCATCGGTGGGGAATGACGGTCGACCTGGACTCCTGCATCGGCTGCCAGGCCTGCGTCGTCGCCTGCCAGGCCGAGAACAACGTGCCGGTCGCGGGCTTCGCGGATGTCCCGATGCCGCCGGCCGGCCCCAACCGGGTGGCGGCGGTAGGCAAATGGCAGGTCGGCTACGGGCGGAGCCTCCACTGGCTGCGGGTCGAGCGGTGGTGGGATCGGGGCCATCCCGCCGGCGCCGGTGGCGGCCACGCCGGCGCGCCGGGCGCCGGCCTGGCCCACGCCGCGGAGGCGAGGCCGGCGGCGCCGCCCCGGGCGCGGTTCATGCCGATGCTCTGCCAGCATTGCGAGGTGGCCCCCTGCGAGCCCGTGTGCCCCGTCTTCGCCGCCTACCACACCCCCGAAGGCTTGAACGCCCAGGTCTACAACCGCTGCGTCGGCACCCGGTACTGCGGCAACAACTGCCCCTACATGGTCCGGCGTTTCAACTGGTACCGCTACGACTGGCCGGCCCCGATGACGCTCCAGCTCAACCCGGATGTCGCCGTCCGCGACCGGGGGGTGATGGAGAAGTGCACGATGTGCATCCAGCGGATCATCGCGGGCAAGGACCAGGCGAAGGACCAGGGGCGCCGGCCGCGGGACGGCGAGATCCTGACCGCCTGCCAGCAGACCTGCCCGACCCGGGCCATCACCTTCGGGGA
>DASYQW010000254.1 GCA_036005065.1 Candidatus Methylomirabilota bacterium
TCGCGCAGTCGGTCCCGCGCGCCCGTGAGGTCATCGGACCACATCAGCATGCACGCCTCGTAGAAGGGGGGACTCCGCAGCGGTCGCAGGGGTAAGCCCTCGCCCTGCAGCGACTTGGCCCGCTCAAGCTTTGCGGTGGGGAAGCCCTTACCGGAGAGGAACTCGTAGAACCCGAGCACGGCGAGCGACTCGGCGATGATCGTCCTGGCCCCGGAACGCTCCGCCAGCTGCACGGCGCGGCGGACCCGGGCGGTCGCGGATCGGTGGTGGCCGGAGGCTTCGGCCGCCACCGCCAGCTCAAGGTTGATGCTGGCCTGGAGGGATGGATCCTCCCTCGCCTCCCGAAGGGCCCGCTCGGCGAGGGCTACCGCCGACGAGGCGTCGCGGCGGTGGTAGTGGACCCGGCTGAGGTACAGCAGCGCCTCCGCCCGCATCGGTCCGGTGGAGGCAGTCGCCGCCTCCTGGAGAAGCTCCTCGGCCCGCTCGACCTGCGCCGACTCGAACGCGTAGCGCCCGGCATGGGCCGTCCGCCGGTTGCGCGCATCGACCCGCTCGGCAGGCGTCAGCGCCCTGGAGAGCTCGGCGAGCTGGGCGGCGGCGTCCGGAGCCCCGTGGGACCGGGCCCGCTGGGCGGCGTCTTCCAGCAACTGCGCCACCGGCTCGTCCGGCCCCTCCGCCGCCAGGGCCAGGTGTCGGGCCCGTTCCTCGCGGTCGGAGGCCACCTCGGCGAGCAGCCGATGCACCCGCCGGCGCTCCTCCGGTGCCGACCCCGAGTACAGGGCCGTGCCGAGCAGCGGGTTTGAGAACCGGATGCGATCCCGCGAGATCTCGATCACGTCGGCCTGCACCGCGGCCTGCACACTGTCGCCGAACCCCGGCGGATCCCCAAGCGCCCGCGAGATCGACGTCAGCGTCGGCTGCGGCGAGGCCGAGACGAAAAGGAGCACCTCGCGGACCGAACTGGACAGCAGGGCGAGCCGTTCGCTCAACAACTCCACCAGTCGTTCCGGTATCTGGAGGGCCTGCCCGGGCTGGACATCGACCCCTCGCCTGACCAGGGCGCGCGCCAGCTCCATAGCGAGGAACGGATTCCCGCCCGATGCCTCGTGGATCTGCACCAGCGCCCAGTGGGGCAATCCCGTCCCGAGCCTGGAGAGCAGGATCCGTCGGAGCACCTCCAGGCCGAGGGGGCGGACCGGCACACGGTAGATCCGCTCCTCCGGCCAGCTCCCGTCCAGACCGAGGGGGCTCGGGACCTCCGCATCCGGAGCGGCTCGCAGGGCAACCACCACCCCGACCGGGACGCGCTCCAGCCGCCGCAGCGCGAACCCGAGCACGCGGGCCGAGGGCGCGTCCAGCCACTGCACGTCATCCACCCCGACGAGCAACGGAGCGGACCCGGCCAAGGCAAGCAGGCTGCCGTGGAACCCGAACGCGACGGCCCTCGGCTCCGGGATCCCCTCGCGGTCACCTCGCAGCAGGGCCGCTTCCAGCGCCGTCCGCTGCGGGGCCGGTAGGGAGACCACGGCCTGGTCGAAGCCGTCTCGCAACAGGTCGGCCACGGCGGCGAAGGCCAGCGTCGCCTCCGACTCCACGGGTCGTGCCGACAGCACCCGGAATCCGCGCTCCTCGGCCCGGGAGAGGACCGCCCCCCACAGCGTCGTCTTGCCGATCCCCTCCTCCCCGGTGAGGACGAGGGCCACGGGATCGGTGATCCCGGGTTCGAGCACGCGAGCGGCGAGGGTCAGCTCC
>DASYQW010000255.1 GCA_036005065.1 Candidatus Methylomirabilota bacterium
GCCACCTCCTCGACCGTGGTCGACGTCGAGAGTCCTCCGGGGAACTGGCAGCTCGGATCCGGCAGCGGTCTCTGGTTTCGGACGACCGGGAACGGCACCTACCTGTTCTCCGTCGCCTTCGGCGCCGACACCAAGATGGCCATTCATCTCGAGGGGAGCGTCAAGAGGCCGTCGCGGTGAACGGCGTGGCGGAGCGGCCGGCCCGAGGACTTGAATGGCGTTGCTCGAAAAGCCGCGCTGGTTCTCACGGGCGGCCCTGCCGAGCTCCGCCGGACCCTGAGCGGCGGCGGCCTGCCGCGCGTCCGGTCCGCGCGGCTCGCGGTGGACTTCGACGCGCTCGGTCCACGACCGTGACCCCGGCTGCGGCGCTGCTCGCGGCGCTCCTCACCTGCGGCGGATCCGCGGTGCCGCCGGCATCCGTCGACCCCTGTCCTGCCATCGCGTCGCGCTTCAAGACCCGCCTCGATCAGGCCACGGGGACGTGCGTCACCGATGCCGACTGCGCCTGCTACAACCCGGTGATCGGGGCAGCGGTCGGCGAAGGAGCCTAACGACTGGTATCAGGAGGCGCTGCGGGCCGTGCTGCCCCTGGTCCACAAGAGCCTCCGCAACGCGGCCGGCACCGATCTGAGCCCCTCGATCAAGGGCTTCTCTTACAAGAAAGGCGCGTCAGGGCGCGTCGCTCTACAAGGTCCCGGTCGAGATCACACGGGTCGCCCCCGGCAACGAGCGGACGATCGGCTTCCGCGACACGGCAGAACGGGGACGCGTGGACCGCTACTTCGTCGCCAAGCGTCGCGGAGTCAGCGGCCTGCCGGCCCCCCTCCACGTGTTCTTCCCGGCCGACGGCGGCGCGCCCTCGGTGGTCGACATGGGGAGTCTCTAGCCGAGGGGCCGGCCGCGGGCCTGGCGCGGTGGGGAACGGCATGCGGCATTCGAGGGGCGGAGCCTACGTCAACCCTTCCGCCTTCAAGCCCTCCAATAAGTCGCCAGCCGCGTTGCTCGGATATCCGAAGTCCCAGAAGGGGGCCGCGCCGGCTTCGGACGGGCTTTCCCACACGCGCTTGTCGCGCGCGGTGAGCATCCGCTCGAGCCTCTGGTCGAATTCTCGAACCTCAGCGTCCAGGCCGAGTCGCGCGATGATCGCCCGGACGTCGAGGTCGTTGCGGTACTCCTCGAGCCCGAGCGGATACCCCCTCTCCACTTCTTCGACGAATGCGCGCCAGCGGGCGATCAGGCCCGCCCGTCCGGCACGCCAGACGTGCTCGGGGTACCCGAGCTCCTTGAGTCTCCGGGCGATCGGCTCGTCGTTCATCTACTGGCGCTCTTCTTGCAATCGCGTTCGAAGTAGCTCTCGCCGGCCGTCGGAACAAAAAAAGTGACAATGGTGCCGTCGGCCTCGTAGATGCCGAAGTACTTCTTGCCCCGGTCGAACCGGGCGACAGCCCCGCCCCGGCGCTGACACTCGAGGATGGCGCCGCCGGGAGTGGCATCACGCAGCGCCAGGGCCAGCCGTAGGTACTCCTGCCTGGTGATGGTTTCCCCGAACTCACGACCTCGGATCACGTGCTTCTGGTAGTGGGCCTCAAGCATCGCCTCACTGCGAAAGCCGGGACTGCCCGTGAGCGGCATGCTACCGGGTACCGTCTCGGTTCGGCCCGGCGCCGCCAGGATCTGCACGACGGCGCTGTTCTGCCGTCCGAACAGACGCCGGTCGGGGTCGCGCATCGAGCACCAAACTTCCCAGCGACCCGCAGTCCCCGGGGCGGTGCCCGTGGCTTGGAAGGTGTACTCCTCCTTCGGTCGGATGACGTCCCGTTCCACCGGAGCGGTGAGCTGGAAGCCGCGCTGCTTGTCCTCTGACCGGAGTCCGGCGCAGACCAGCTCGTAGGCACCCTGGCGCCGGCTCCACTCGGTCGTTCCAGTGTTCCGCACCGGCACCGTCATCGTGAACATTTGGCCCGGCCGCATCTTGGGGTCGAGTTTGACCGCCAGGACGGCTGCGTCGGCGGCGCCGGCCGACCCGACGGTGACGGGCTTCGTGAGTTCCGCGCCGAAGGGCTTGCGCGCGGAAAGGAGGCGGCAGGTCACGAGCCACTGTCCGGACGCCCGGGGCGCCGTGACCGTGCCTTTCATGACGGCGGTATCTCCGGCGGCAAGGGTGTCGAGGGGGCTCCGAAGGTAGAGGTCCTGCGCTGAGACCCTCGTGTGGCAGAGTAACTCCACGGCGTCGCCGCGGGACCAGGCCGTCTGGCCCGTGTTGCGGACCCGGACGCTGATCGGCTGCTCGCTACCCGGGTCCATGCGGTCCTTGATATCGATCGCCGCAACGACCCCGTCGAAGCTGCGCTTGACCAATACCATCTTCGAGCCCGGCTTGCCGAAGGGCTTGGCCTTGTAGGTCATCCAACAGGAGAAGACCCAGCGTCCGGCCGGAGCGGCTGCCTGCACCTTGCCGGTGACGGTCTCTGCCTTACCGGGTGGGATGGCGGCTTCGAACCGCCGCTCGAGGCGGAATTCGTCCCGCTGCACCCGCGGCCCGCTCGGGCTCTCCGTGTTCTCGCAGACCAGCGCGTAATCCTTGCCTGACCACGCGCTCTTGCCGGTGTTCTTCGCCTGGACGGAGACGTCGTAGGACTTGCCCGGCTCCATCTCGGCGGCGATGACCAACCCGGTGACCTCGGCGTCGAGATTGCTCTTGACGGTGAGGGACTTGGCGAGGACTTTCCCGAAGGGGTTGCGCTGATGCATCAGGCGACAGGTCAGGGACCAGCGTCCCGTCAGCGGAGGCGCCTCGATCTTGCTTCGGACGGTCCGCTCACCACCCGGCGGAATTTCCGCCCCGATCCCTTCCAGGAGGCCGAATTCGTCCCGCGAAGGCTTCGGTCCCGGCGGCCGTTCCGTGCTCTCGCAGGCGACCCCGAACTCTGGACCCGACCACTTGACCTTCCCGGTGTTCTTGACCGTGATCTGGGCCGTGTACTCTCGTCCGGCGTCCAGCTCGTCGGCCAGCTCGATCCGCACCACCGCGCCGTCGACGTCGCCGCCGATCCTCACGGCCTGGGACACGGCCTTCCCGAAGGGCTTGCGGTCGTGTGTCATGGCGCAGCTGAGCGTCCACCGCCCGGGCGCCGACGGTGCCGTCAGGGTACCGCTGAACTTGTGATCGCGGCCGGCCGGGACGTCCCTGTCGAGCCGATCCTCCAAGCGGAGCTCGTCGCGCTGTGCCCGGGCGCCGGACGGCTGAGCGGTGGGCTCGCAGACGAGGACGAAGTCGCGGCCTGACCATCCGCTCTTTCCCGTGTTCTTGACGGTGACGTGAGTCTGAACTTTCTGGCCGGGCTGCATCTCCTCCGGAACCCCCTCGACGCGGACCACCTCTCCGTCGAAGTCCCCGCGAACGTCGATATCCCTCGACTTGTCTTGCCCGATGCGCCGGCCATGATGGGTCACCCAGCAGGAGAGCTTCCAACGTCCCGGCGTGGCCGGGGCGGTGACGCCGCCTCGGACCGTCTCGTCGTCAGCGGGCCGGAGGTCCTTGTCGATCCGCTCCTCCAAGCGGAGCTCGTTCCGCTGCGCCCGCGCCCCCGACGGCTGCCCGGTCGGCTCGCAGACCAGGGCAAAGTCCCGGCCCGACCATTTCTGCTTCCCGGTGTTCTTGACCGTGACCCGGACCGAGTACTGCTTGCCCGCCTGCATGTCGTCGTCGACGTCGATCCGGGTCACGTCGGCATCGATGTCGTCCGCGGCGGGGCTGCTCGAGACCAGGAGGCCACCGGTCAGCAATGAGAAGGTCAGCGGAACCATCAGTCGGATTGCGTTGCGCATCATGGCGGGGCCCTCCCCCGAAAAGCTCACTCAGCGGCCGACGGGCAGCCGGGCTGGAACCGCGGCCGTGACCCACCCGCCGTCCCCGGCAGCCCTCTACTCAATGCCATCAGAGGGCCGCCCGCGCTCGGAGTTCCCGGTCGGACCTCTTCACGCGCCAGCCGGTGACTGCGTCAGGGGGCGAGGGCGCCGTCGAAGAGCCGGGTCACCTGGCGCGGAGCGCCCGGTCGGCCGTGCTCATCCACGCCGTTGGGATCCGGACCGGCCGCCTGCGAGACCTACCCCGGGCCGTCGCCGGCGCCATCATAGCGCATTCGCCGGGCGAGGCGTCGGGGGGCCGCGGTTGCCCGCCAAAACCGGCTCCGACGCCTTGCCCGCGGTCGACCGCGGCGGTAGACTGGGGGGCGTGCCGCGTCGGATCCGCATCTCCGCCGGAACGGTGTCCGCCATCGCGACACTCGACGACTCGGGGACGGCCCTGGCGATCTGGGAGGGCCTCCCCATCGAGGCAGAGGCGGAGACCTGGGGGGACGAGATCTACTTCTCGATCCCCGTCACGCTGAAGGAGGACCGAGCCCAAGAGGTCGTGGAGCCCGGCGATCTGGGCTACTGGCCGCCCGGGCGCGCGTTCTGCATCTTCTTCGGCCTGACGCCAGCGAGCCGGGAAGGCGAGATCCGCCCGGCCAGCCCGGTCAACGTCTTCGGGCGCGTGGATGGCGACCCGACCGTGTTCAAGACGGTTCAGGGCGGAACCCGGGTGCGCCTCGAGCGCGCCGAGGCCGCGCCCGCCGACAGGAGGAAACCATGAAAATCTTTCTCGATACGGCGAACGTCCAGGAGCTCCAGGAGGTCGCGACCATGGGACTCCTGGACGGAGTCACCACCAACCCGTCGCTGATCGCCAAGGAGAAGCGCCCGTTCCGGGATCTGGTAGACGAGATCTGCCGGATCGTCGACGGCGTCGTGAACCTCGAGGTCGTCGCGACCGACGCCGCCGGGATGGTCAGCGAGGGCCGGGAGCTGGCCAAGATCGCCCCCAACGTGGTGGTGAAGCTCCCGACGACCGCCGAGGGGATCAAGGCCCTCCGCATCCTCTCTCGCGAAGGGCTCAAGACGAACCTGACCCTCTGCTTCTCCCCGACCCAGGCGCTCCTGGTGGCCAAGGGGGGCGCCACCTACGTGAGCCCGTTCCTCGGGCGACTCGACGACATCGCCCACGTGGGGATGGACGTGATCCGGACCATGCGGACCATCTTCGATAACTACGGCTTCAAAACCCAGATCCTGGCCGCCTCGCTGCGCAACCCCCTTCACGTCGTGGACGCCGCAGTGGCCGGGGCTGACGTGGCCACCATGCCGTTCACGGTCTTCCAGATGCTGCTCAAGCATCCACTGACCGACATCGGCCTCAAGAAATTCCTCGACGACTGGCAGAAGGCCGGAGTCCACATCTGACCGACGTCCCGGAGCGACTCGCCGCGCTCGACTGGAAGACGATCGAGGCGTCGCTCTGGGAGTGGGGGTACGCCAAGACTCCGCCCCTCCTGACCCCAGCCGAGTGCGCGGAGCTCGTTGCCATGTACGGCGAGGAGCGACGGTTCCGGAGCCGCATCGACATGGCCCGCTACCGGTTCGGCCTCGGGGACTACAAGTACTTCGCCGAGCCCTTACCGCCGCTGGTCGCCGCCCTCCGCGAGTACGCCTATCCGCCGCTCGCTGCCATCGCCAACCGCTGGATGGAGGCGCTGCGGGCCCCCGAGCGCTACCCGACCGACCTGATCGGCCTGCTCGCGCGCTGCCGGCGGCACGGTCAGACGAAGCCGACGCCGCTCTTGCTCCACTACGAGGTCGAGGGCTACAACTGCCTCCACCGCGACCTCTACGGAGAGGTCGCCTTCCCGCTCCAGCTCACCTCCTTTCTGAGCCGGCGCGGCGTCGACTACACCGGCGGCGAGTTCCTGCTCGTCGAGCAACGGCCTCGTGCCCAATCCCGCGGGGTCGCGATCACCACCGAGCAGGGCGAGATCGTCGTCTTCGCTACCCGTGACCGGCCGGTCAAGAGCGCCCGCGGGTACTCCCGGGCCAGCCTGCGGCATGGCGTGAGTCGGGTGACGTCGGGGTCGCGTTACACGCTCGGGGTCATCTTCCACGACGCGAAGTGATACCGGGCGCGCAGGGTCGGGCGCCGCGGCCGGCACGGTGACGCGGCGCCGCGTCTTCGCCGTTCTCCTCGGCACCTCCGCCGGCGCCCTCGTTGCCGAGGGCGTCGTCAACGTGAGCCTGATGCCCTACGCGGCCAGCCTCGGCGTGCCGGCGGCGGGGCTCGGCCTCCTGTACACGGCGCACCGCCTGGTCCGCCTGGCGGCCGCCCCCTGGGCCGGGCTGGCCGCCGACCGCGTCGGCCGGCGGCCGCCGCTGCTCCTCGGGTTTTTCTGCATGAGTCTCGCGCTCCTCGTCCTGGCCCTCGCCGGGAGCTTCCCCACGCTGCTGGCCTCCCGCGTTCTCTACGGCCTCGGCTCGGCCTGCCTCATCACCGCCGGCCTCGCCAGCGCGCTGGACCTCGGCGGCGAGACGGAGCGCGGGCGGACCATCGGCCTCTACCAGGGCGCGATCTACGGCGTCTATCCGCTGGGGAGCGTCGCCGGTGGCTTCCTGACCGACGCCTTCGGCTACGGCCGGACGTTCCTCGGGTGCAGCGGGGCCGTCCTGGGCGTGACGTTGCTGGCCACGGCCGCGGTCGCCGAGACGGGCATGCCCGGCCCCGGCGGGGATCGCGCGGTGCCGGGGGCCCGGCTTCGCGACTACCCGCGGCTCCTCGACCGCCGCATCCGGCGCTACACGGCCCTCAAGATGCTCTCGGGGTTCGCGATCTGGGGCGTCTTCGAGGCGACCTTCGTCCTCTTTCTCCTGGCCCAGCTCGGGCCGGAGACGACCCTCTTCGGCGCGGGGGTCGGCACCCGGAGCGTCGCCGGGCTCATGTTCGGGATCCTCCTGGTGCTCGGCTTCCTGCTGGGTTCGCCGGTCGTCGGCCGCTGGTGCGACCGCACCGACCAGCGCATGCCTCTCGTCTGGGTGAGCCTGGCCGTCACCGCTCTTGCCCTGCTCGTCCTCGGGGTCGCCGGAACGACCGAGACGGTCACCGTGGCCGTGGTGGGCCTGGGGCTCGCCGTGGCCCTGGCCACGACGCCGCTGGCCGCGCTCGTCGGCGACGCCGCGCGGCCCGAGCGCCGGGCGGCGACCCTGGCCGCCTACTCGACGCTGGGCGACGTGGCCAATGCGGTCGGCTCCATCCTCGGGACCGCCCTGGCCCTCGGCGTCGGCTTCCGTCCGACGTACATCGGGACGGCCATGGTGGTGGTGGCGGGGAGCGCCCTCCTGTTCCCTCGGACGGAGCGCCGGAGGGTGGGGGACGAGCCGCGGAGCTGAGGCTCGGGCTCGGAGATCAGGCCAGCCACCGCCGAGTCGCCCGCTGGCGGCGGCGGGCGGCGCGCAGAGCCCGGGCGACGGCGTCCTCGGGCGTCAGCGCGGCGGTGAGCGGCACGCGCCGGCCCTGCGGCTGACGGAGGCGCCAGGTGCCCAGGCCGACCACGGGAATCCCCAGCTTCAGGGCGAGGGCGATCTCGGAGAGCGTGCCGTACATGCCCCCGATGGCGACGATGGCGTGGCACGAGCGGACCAGGATCACGTTGCGCGCCTGATCCATCCCGGTCACGATGGGAAGGGTGACCCACCGGTTCGCGTCGCCGGGGGCGAAGCCGGGCAGGACGCCGATCACGAGCCCGCCGGCGTCGGCGGCGCCGCGGGACGCGGCCTCCATCACGCCTCCCAGACCGCCGCAGAGGAGCAGAGCGCCGGCCCGCGCGATGGCGCGACCGGCCCGCTCCGCCAGCGCGGCCGCCCGCTTCGAGCAGACGCCTTCGCCGATCACGCCGATGCGCGGCATCCGGCGGGCTGGCCGCGCCATCACACCTGCCCGAAGAACACCAGGTACTCGGCCTTCAGGAAGCGTTCCAGCAGCAGCAAGAGCACGGCCCCCGGCACCATGAGGGCAATCGCCGTCACCGACGCGATCTGGAGCTCGTAGCCGACGCTGGCCGTGTACATGTAGACCGGCAGCGTGGTCACGAAGGGCGAGCCGACCAGGAGCGTGCCCGTGAACTCGTCGAGCGAGTAGAGGAAGACCAGCACCGCGCTGGCCACGAGTCCCGGCAGGGCCAGGGGCAGCGAGACGGTCAGGAACGTGCGAGTGGTGGAGGCTCCGAGGTTCTGGGCGGCTTCCTCGAGCTCGGGCGCGATCGAGCGGAAGACCGCCGTCATGGTCCACACCGCGAAGACGAGGCCGCCGACCAGGTGGACGAGGACCACCCCGGGGACCGTCCCGGCCAGCCCCCACCGGTAGAACTCGCGCGTCGCGCTGGCGAAGACAGGAAGCTGAGGGAAGGCCTGCGGGAGCAGGAACGCGAGCAGGATCGCCGTGCGGCCCGGAAACCGGAGGCGGGCCAGCACGTATCCCAGGGGAAGCGCGAAGGCGAGGGCCAGCACGGTGACGATGACCGCGATCACGAGACCGACCCGGAGCGGCTCCAGGAAGTCGCTCCCGAGCATCCGGGACCAGTAGCGGAGACCCACGCGCTGGGGCCACGGGCTCGGATAGGTCCAGCGCTCGGCCAGGGACCAGACGGCGAGGCTCGCCAGCGGACCCACGACGAGGAAGCCGACCCCCGCCAGGGCCGCCGCCCGTGCCACCAGCCGGCCCCGCGACGCCCGAGCGGACGGTGCGACGGCGATCGGCACGGCCTAACGGACGATGCGCCGGCCGTAAACCAGCGCCGCCCCCATCGCGAGCAGATAGGCGACCACGCCCAGGGCGGCGGCCGTCTCGAAATCGCCGTGCTGGCCGAATCGATAGTAGACGTCGATCATCAGCATCTGAGCTCCGCCCCCGCGGCTCATCATGAGCGGGATCGAGAAGGACGCCAGCATGGAGGAGAAGATGAGGATGGCGCTCACCGCGAGCGTCGGCGCGGCCATGGGGACCAGGACGTCGCGGGTCAGGCGCCCCGGGCCGGCCCCGAACTGGCGGGCCGATTCGAGGTAGCCCTCGTCGACGGCCCGGAAGGCGCCGAGCAGGAGCAGAGCGGCCAGCCCGAGGTGTTTCCACGCGAGCGCGGCGGCGAGGCCCGCCCAGGAGGAGGCGAACGCCGGGGCGAAGGGACTGAGGAACACCCGGAGGGCGTGGCCGACGACCACGAAGGGCACGAAGAGGGGCACCTTGAGGAGGAACTCGACCGGCCCGAAGGCCCGGACGCGAAGCCAGCCACAGGCCGGGATCGCCGCCGCGAACGTCAGGGCGGTCCCGGCGGCGGCGACTCCGACGGTGTACCCCACATCTCGGGCGTAGAGCCGCCAGACGGTACCATAGTTGGCGAGGGTCCAGGCGCCGTCGCGCGTGAAGCTCGCCACGACCGAGACCGTCAGGGGCCAGACGAACACCGCCCCCAGCACGGCCAGCGGGGGCGTGCACAGCGCGCCCCAGAGCCAGCGCTCGCCGAGCGTCAGCGAACGATCTCCTCGTAGGCCAGGGTGATGAGATCGTGGTATTCGCGGAGCGGCATCTGCCGCGAATAGCGCGCGAGGTCTTCCGCCGTCACGCCCTTGAACAGGAGCTCGCGGCTCTTCGGCGAGATCAGCGGCAGCACCTTCTCGGCGTCCACTCCCGGGTACCAGCCGAAGCGCTCGACGATCGCCTTGGCCTGGACCTGCGGGGTCGCGATGTAGTCGATGTAGCGGGTGGCCAGCTCTCGGTTGGCGGCCTCGCGGGGCACGACGAGGTAGAGGGGATAGATCGGCAGGCCCGGCGCGGGCAGGATCGGCGTCACCGCCTCGTCCATGCGCCCCTCGTTCTTCCAGGCCACCAGCTGATCGATCCAGATCGCACCCATCCAGGCCTCG
>DASYQW010000256.1 GCA_036005065.1 Candidatus Methylomirabilota bacterium
GGCGGTCAGCCGGTCCCGATCGAACGCCGAGAGCGCGTCCCGGGTCGCGGCATCGAGGCCCGCCTCGACCATGGCGGCCGCCGGGTCCGCGAGATAGCGAGCCCGGAACGCGTCATCCGACTTCAACCGGAACAGAGCGCGGTTGAGCGGATAGGCGTGAGCCGGCGGGAAGAAGTAGTGAGTCTCCACGCGCTGGTCCTCCTCAGAGTCCCTGAAAGAATGCGCGGGGCATGATCCTCGCGGTGATAGTTGACCATCTCCCCGCCGGATGTTCCGCTCCGAGCGGCGGCTTTGCCGCCGCAACGATCCTCGGGGGAGGTCTCGGAGGGGGTGTTCCGACACCCCCTCCGATTTGGACTCAGACCGGCCAGGCCACGACGGCGTTGCCGTGATGCCAGGACGGCTCGTAGCAGAGCACCTCGGCCCGGCTCTCGCCGAGGGCCCCCAGGAGCGTGATCCAGGTCCGCAGCTCCACGTTGCCCGCCCCATCGAGCGCCTCCCCGGTCAGGGTCGCGGCCTCGTGTCCGCGGCCCTCGGCCAGCCGGGCCAGCAGCCGCCGATCGAACTCGTAGTCGGGGTTGCCGTACCGCTCCGTCCCGGGGAAGTGAGACATCCCGCCTGAGGCCATCAGCGCCACGCGCTCGGGTCGCCCGTCGAGGATCGCCCGGAGCTCCCGGCCCCAGGCGTAGCACCGGGCCGGCGTGGGCTGGGGCGGCAGGTAGACGTTGACGTAGAGCGGGACGACGGGCACCGGCGGCTCGGGCATCGTGAAGTGGAGCGGGACGTAGAAGGCGTAGTCGAGCCGGACCTCCTGCGAGTAGGCCAGATCGAAGCCGGCCGTGATCCCGCGCTCGACGATGGCCCGGGCCAAGGGCTCGTGGACATGGTACGTGTAGCCGTAGCGGCCGAACCGGCCGGACACCGACGAACCGACGAAGACCGCCAGCGCCGGGACCGCGTTCAAGAAGAACCCCTCGATGTGATCGCCGGCGATCACCGCGATGGCGTCCGGCCGCGCCCCGGTGAGGCGACGCTTGATCTCGGCGAACGCGGCATGGACGCGCAGCACCTGCGCCCGGTCTTCGCTCGGTGGGCGCACGAGGAGCTGAGGGGTGTGGGCGCAGGCGACCGCGGCGACGAGGGGCATGGCGCGGGCCTCCTCAGGCCGATCGAGGCGCCGACCCGTGTTCGCCGGGCGGGCCCGGCGAGCGCCGGGGCGGGACCGGGGCCTCAGGCCGGCGCATCCTCGTGTCCTGCTCGGCCGGCGGCCCGGAGCCACTCGAACAGCCGCGCGCCGGTCACCGGAAGACGATCCACCTCCACGCCGTAGGCGGCGAGCGCGTCCTCGACGGCGTTCGCAATGGCCGCGCCGGGGGCGATGATGCCACTCTCGCCGACGCCCTTGATCCCCAGCTCGTTGAGGGCCGAAGGAAAGGCGACGGCGGCCACCTCCAGCGGCGGGACGTCGTCCGCGCGGGGCAGGCCGTAGTCCATGAAGCTCCCCGTGAGGAGCTGGCCGTCGGCGTCGTACACCAGCTCTTCCATCAGCGCGCTCCCGATGCCCTGGACGATGCCGCCGTGGAGCTGTCCCTCGACCACCATCGGGTTGATGGGCTGACCGCAGTCGTGGACCGCGACGTACGCCAGGAGCCGCACCACGGCCGTCTCGACCTCCACCTCGACGACGCAGGCCTGCGCTCCGAAGGCCCAAGTCACCGTCTCGGGGGCGAAGAAGAGGCACGCGGTGAGGCCGGGACGGCCGGCGGCGGCCAATCGAGGGCTGCGGACCGCGGCCTGGGCCACTTCCGCCAGCCGGAGCCCGCGGCCCGGCACGCCCCGCACGAAGACCCGGCCCTCGGCCAGCAGGAGATCCTGCGGAGCGCACTCGAGCAGCTCGGCGGCGACGAGCCGGGCCCGGCCGGCGACGTCCCGGGCGCTCCGCGCCACGGCCGGCCCCGCGACGGCGGCGACGCGACTGGCGATCGTTCCCATCCCGTACCCCACGAGCTGGGTGTCCCCTCCGCGCACCACGACCTGCTCGATCGGCACGCCCAGCTCGTCGGCACAGATCTGGGCAAGCGTCGTCTCGTGGGCCTGGCCCTGGGCCGAGACCCCGACCAGGACGTACACCACGCCGGACGGGTCGACCCGCACCTCGGCCCCTTCGTAGGGGCCCAGCCCCGTGCCTTCCACGTACGCCGAGAGGCCGATGCCGAGCGGCCGACCGCTCCCCCGACGCTCTCCCTGCTTCGCGCGCCAGCGGGCATAGTCCAGCAGGGTCAGCATCTTGTCGAAGGCGCTCGGATAGTCGGCCGGGTCGTAGCTGATGAGCCCCCCGTCGCGGTAGGAGAGACCGGGGCGATAGGGCATCTCCTCGGGCCGGATCAGGTTGCGCCGCCGGAGCTCGGCGGGGTCCATCCCGAGCTGCCGGGCGGCGCGATCGAGGAGACGGTCGAGGACGAAGGCGGCCTCGGGCCGACCGGCGCCGCGGTAGGCGGCGGCGAAGGTCTTGTGGGTGACCACATTGCGGCCCGTCGCCCGGTAGTGCGGCACCCGATAGGGCCCCGGGAGGTGATTGATGGTGTTGAGCGTGATGGCGTCACCCAGGACGGGGTAGGGTCCGTGATCACGGGTGAACTCGGTCGCCAGGGCGACGATGGTCCCGTCGCGCCGGACGCCGAGGCGCGCCCGGTGGACCTGGTCCCGGTCGGCGGCCGCGGTCAGGAAATGCTCGCGCCGCGTCTCGACCCACTTCGCGGGGCAGCCGAGGCGGCGCGCCACGGCCGGGACCAGGAGATCCTCCGGATAGAGGTGCCCCTTCGTCCCGAATCCCCCGCCGACGTCGGGGACCAGCACCCGGACCTGCTCCTCGGGCAGGCCGAGCGCGGCGGCGATCGCGCTGCGCGCGGCGAAGGGGACCTGGGTCGAGGCCCAGACCGTGAGGAGACCGGTGGCGGGGTCGTCGGCCGCGATGACGCCGCGCGGCTCGATGGGGAGCCCCATCACGCGCGGATAGCGCAGCCGGGCCTCCACGGTCACCTCCGCGTCCGCGAACCCCCGCGTCACGTCGCCCACCTGGGCGGTCGAGAGACCCGCGACGTTGTCGGGCCACTCCGCGTGGACGCGGACCGCGTTCGGGGCCAGGGCGGCGCCGACGGTGGCGGCGACCGGCCGCGGCTCGTAGTCCACCCGGACCGCCTCCAGCGCGTCGGTGGCGCGGTAGGGGTCATCCGCGACGACGACCGCGATGCCTTCCCCGACATGGCGCACCGTCTCGCGCGCCAGGACCGGGTGGGCGTACGGGCGGAACCGCGGAGTCGGGATCAGGGGCGGGACCGGGGCGGCCAGCTCCGGGAGGTCGCCGGCGGTCAAGACCGCCCGGACGCCGGGCTGCCGGAGGGCCTCTCGCGCGTCGACCGCCACGACGCGGGCGTGGGCGTGCGGGCTCCTGACCACCGCGAGGTGCACCAGGCCCGGGAGTCGCACGTCGTCCAGATAGCGGCCCCGACCGGTGAGGAAGCGGAGATCCTCTCTCCGCCGCACGGACGCGCCGATCAGCGGCGTCATGGCGAGCACTCTGAAGCTCGACTCGTCGGCATCCTGTGGCCCGCTGAGCGAATCATACCCCGCCGCCCGGGCCCGCCAAATCGGAAATCCAGGCTGGGCCGTGAAACTCGCGATCGCGCCCCGCGGGTATGTCCTGGAGAGCATCGATTTTGGCCTTTCGACCGGCCTCCCCGCGGCGTTACACTTTCAGCAGCGGCCTACCGCAATTCGCAGAAGGAGGCTCACATGATCGCCCGACCCGAATTGCCCCAACCGACGCCCGGCCCCAGCCCGTCTCCGCGCCCGACCCCCCCCAAGCCCTCCCCCAGCCCCTCACCGTCGCCGTCGCCGACTCCCCCGCCCAAAAGGTAGGGACTCGACCTTCCCGCGGAGACCACAAAAGCCCGCGTGAGCGAGGCTCCACGCGGGCGAGGTCTCCTAGACGTGCCGCCCGAGACCCACACGGTCCGCACGCCTCTCCTGGAGATCGCCTACGAGGCGCACGGCGATCCCCGCGGCCTCCCCATCATTCTCTTGCACGGCTTCCCCGACGACGTGCGCGCCTGGGACGGCGTGGCCGCCCCGCTGGCCGCGGCCGGTCATCGCGTGCTGGTGCCCTACTTGCGGGGCTACGGCCCGACGCGCTTTCTCGACCCCGCGACGCCGCGCATGGCCCAGCAGGCGGCGATCGGGCAAGACCTCCTCGACTTCATCGACGCGCTGGCCCTGCCGCGCGTCCTCCTGGCCGGCTACGACTGGGGCGGTCGCGCGGCCTGTATCGCCGGCATCCTGGCCCCGGATCGAGTGCGCGCGCTCGTCACGATCGGCGGCTACAACGTCCAGGACACGGTGGGCCCGCCGCGCCCCGCTGCGGCGGCCGAGGAGCGGGCCTACTGGTACCAGTGGTACTTCAACACCGAGCGCGGCCGTCGGGGCCTCGAGCAGAACCGGCGGGAGATCTGCCGGCTCCTGTGGCAGGACTGGTCGCCGAGCTGGCGCTTCGACGACGCCACTTTCGACCGGACCGCCCGCTCGTTCGACAACCCCGATTTCGTCGGGGTGGTGATCCACTCCTACCGCCATCGACACGGCCACGCGCCGGGCGAGCCGCGCTTCGACGCGGTCGAGCGCCGACTCGCCGAGCGGCCGCCGATCGCCGTGCCGGCCGGCGTCCTGCACGGCGGCGAGGACGCGGTCGACCCGCCCTATCTCTCGGAGCGCAACATGTCGCTGTTCCCCGCCGGCACGGAGCGGCGAGTCGTGCCCGGCGCCGGACACTTCCTGCCCCGCGAGCAGCCGGCCGCGGTCACCGAGGCGATCTCGAGGCTGCTGGCGCGGACCAGGTGAGCCGGCCCTCGCGCGGGCGCGACTCGGAGCGCGACCCGGCGGTCACGCAAACGTCATTCCCCGGTGATCCGTGCGCAATGTGCGGCTGCCATGCTGAGCGGGACCAGGCAACCATACACACACGGAGGAATGCGCATGGCCAAGCACTGGGTGTCGCGGCGCCGCTTCACCGGGATCTCGACGGTGGGAGCCGGCCGCCTGATCCTGGGGTCGAGACGGGGACGGCCGGTCCGGGCGCCGCGGGCCGGCTCGAGCCGGAGCCCGGCTCTGGCGTCGAGTGCCGGCCGACCCGGCGTCACGCCCTCGCCCGCCGGGGCAGAGTCATCCACAATTTACCTGAGCGTCACCACCCCGTAACCTCGCCGGGCAATACTGCTCGGTGATGAAGAGCCCGAGGGAGACGAACGGCCGAGATCGCCCCGACGAGTCCGGCGCCCCCGCCGCGCGCCCGCGCCTCGGCCGCATCCTGGTGGTCGAGGACGAGCCCGACGTCGCCGAGCTGATCCGGTACAACCTGGCGCGGGAAGGGTACGACGTCCTCCAGACGTCCAACGGCGCCGACGCCCTCCGGCAGGGCGCGCGATAACCCGCCCGGACCTGCTCCTCCTGGATCTCATGATTCCTCAGCTCAACGGCTGGGAAGTGTGCCGCCGCCTCAAGCAGGACCCGGCCACCCGCGCCATGCCGGTGATCATCCTCACCGCGCGTGTGGAGGAAGGCGACAAGGTGCTCGGCTTCGAGATGGGGGCGGACGACTACGTGACCAAGCCGTTCGCCGTGCGGGAGCTGCTCGCGCGGGTCCGGGCGGTGATCCGGCGGAGCGCGCCGGCCGAGCGCGGCGGGAAGGCGCATCAGGTGAAGGTCGGCGACCTGGAGATCGATCGCCGCCGGTTCGAGGTGACGATGAAGGGGCGGCCCGTTCCGCTGACGCTCAAGGAGTTCGAGCTGCTGGCGACGCTGGCGGCCGAGCCGGGGCGCGTGTTCGGCCGCGACGAGCTGCTGGACCTCGTCTGGGGCCGCGACGGCTTCGTGGAGCCCCGGACGGTGGACGTCCATCTCGCCCGACTCCGGGCGAAGTTCATGGGGGCCAAGCTGGCCCCGCCTGCCGTGGAGACGGTCCGGGGGGTGGGGTACCGCTTCCGGGATCCCGAGCGAGGGTCCCCTTCGTAACGAGGTTGTTACACGGCCGTCACGCGCCCGTCACACCGAGGGCGCATCATCCAACCAAACCCGAGAGGAGACACCGAATGAGCCGACGAAACCGCTTGGCCAGCCGCATCCGGGGCACTCTTCTTCTGGGGGGCCTGCTGGCCCTGGTCTTTGCCGCCGGCGCGCCGCCGGCCTCAGCCCAGATGCTCATGAACGGGGCCGGCGCCACCTTCCCCTATCCCCTCTACTCGAAGTGGTTCGACGAGTACACGAAGGTCGATCCGAGCGCCCGCTTCAATTACCAGTCCATCGGCAGCGGCGGCGGGATCCGGCAGATCACCGCCCGTACGGTAGACTTCGGCGCCACCGACGGCCCGATGACCGACGAGCAGCTCAAGGGCGCCAAGGGCGAGCTCTTCCACATCCCGACCGTGCTCGGGGCCGATGTCGCCACCTACAACCTGCCGGGCAACCCCAAGCTCCACTTCACGCCCGACGTGCTCGCGGACATCTTCCTGGGCAAGATCACCAAGTGGAACGACCCGCGCCTCACCGCCATCAACGCCGGGGTCGCGCTGCCGAGCCAGCCGATCGTCGTCGTCCACCGATCGGACGGGAGCGGGACGACCTACATCTGGGTGGACTACCTGTCCAAGGTGAGCCCGGAGTGGGCCCAGAAGGTCGGACGGGGGACCTCGGTGAACTGGCCGGTGGGTCTGGGCGGCAAGGGGAACGAGGGGGTCGCGGGACAGATCAAGAACACGCCCGGCGCCCTCGGCTACGTCGAGCTCGCCTACGCCGTCCAGAACAAGCTGCCGGCGAGCGCCATCCGGAACGAGGCGGGCAAGTTCGTGGAGCCCACCATCGAGAGCACGACGGCGGCGGCCGCCGCCAAGGACATGCCGGCCGACTTCCGGGTCTCGCTCACCAATCCGCCCGGCGCCGACGCCTACCCCGTGGCCAGCTTCACCTGGATCCTCGTCTACCGGGACCAGCCGGACGAGGCCAAGGGCCGGGCGCTGGCGAAGTTTCTGTGGTGGGCGACCCACGAGGGGCAGAAGTACGC
>DASYQW010000257.1 GCA_036005065.1 Candidatus Methylomirabilota bacterium
TCGAGAGAACGCCCGGAGGAGGTTCGCGATGGAGCTCGGGACGCTGCGGCTCAAGGTCGGGTTCGCGGAGATGCTGAAGGGCGGCGTCATCATGGACGTGACGACCGCCGAGCAGGCCAAGATCGCCGAGGACGCCGGCGCGACCGCCGTGATGGCCCTCGAGCGGGTCCCGGCCGACATCCGGCGGGACGGCGGCGTCGCCCGCATGGCGAACGTCCGGAAGATCAAGGAGATCATGGCCGCCGTGACGATCCCGGTGATGGCCAAGTGCCGGATCGGCCACTTCGTCGAGGCCCAGATCCTGCAGGCGCTGGGCGTGGATTACATCGACGAATCGGAGGTGCTCACCCCGGCCGACGAGCACTTCCACGTGGACAAGTTCGCCTTCACGGTGCCCTTCGTCTGCGGGGCGCGCGACCTCGGCGAGGCGCTCCGCCGGATCGGGGAGGGCGCGGCCATGATCCGGACCAAGGGGGAGGCGGGCTCGGGCAACATCGTCGAGGCGGTCCGGCACATCCGGAAGGTCACGGGCCAGATCCGGCGGCTCACCACCCTGGGCGCCGAGGAGCTGATGGCCGAGGCCAAGGAGCTCGGCGCCCCCTACGAGCTCTGCCGGTGGGTGGCG
Source organism: Candidatus Methylomirabilota bacterium (assembly GCA_036005065.1). Classification (NCBI taxonomy): domain Bacteria; phylum Methylomirabilota (SeqCode); species Candidatus Methylomirabilota bacterium. The sequence goes on from DASYQW010000257.1 coordinate 626, forward strand.
CGGGAAGGTCGCCTGCCCGTTCCCAACTTCGCCGCCGGCGGGATCGCCACCCCGGCCGACGCCGCGCTCATGATGCAGCTCGGGGCGGAGGCGGTGTTCGTGGGGTCCGGGATCTTCAAGTCGGCCGACCCCCCGGCCCGCGCGCGGGCGATCGTCCAGGCGGCCACCCACTACCGCGACCCGGACGTCCTGGCCCGTGTGTCCGAAGGGCTCGGCGAGGCGATGCCAGGCCTCGAGCTCGGCAAGCTCGGCGCCGAGGAGCGTCTCGCCACCCGCGGCTGGTAACCGGCCATGCGCGAGCCCGTCCGCATCGGTGTCCTCGCGCTCCAGGGCGACTTTGCGGCTCACGCCCGGGCCCTCGGGCGTCTGGGCGTCGAGGCTCCCGAGGTCCGGAACCCGGGCGACCTCGCGGGGCTCGACGGACTCGTCATCCCCGGGGGGGAGAGCACGACGCTCCTCACGCTCATGGGGGAGACGTTCCCCCCCGTCCTGCGCGCCTTCCACGAGGCAGGGCGGCCGATCTACGGCACGTGCGCGGGACTGATCCTCCTGGCGCGTGAGGTCGTGAGTCCCCCTCAGCCCTCGCTCGGGCTGATCGACGTCACGGTCGAGCGCAACGCGTACGGCCGCCAGCGGGAGTCGTTCGAGACGGAGGGCGAGGCCCGGTTCGCCGGCGCGCCGGCGCCGCTGCGGATGGTCTTCATCCGGGCGCCGCGCATCGTGCGGACCGGGGCGGGCGTGACCACGCTCGCCACCCACCGCGCCGAGCCCGTCCTGGTCCAGGCGGGCACCGTGTTGGCCGGCACGTTCCATCCCGAGCTCACCGACGACCTCGGCGTGCATCGCCACTTCCGCGACCTGTGCCGGGCCGCTGCCAGCCGACTCCCCCAGCCGACCCTCGCCTGAGCCATTCCCTCGAGCCGTCCGTGGTCGACCGGTGGTCATCCGCCTCCGGGCTAACCCCTACGGACCGCCCCGGGGTTGACGCGCCGACGGCGCCCGCCCGACCCTAGGCGGGCGGCCTGGACCGACCGAACGCGGGAGGGATACCGGAGATGCTCGCTGCCGTCGCCGTCGGATGCGGAATCTGCCTCGGATTGGTCGCCGCCGATCTGGCGGCGCCGCTTTACTGGCGCGTCCTGACGGCGTGGCCGTTCGGCCACGGCCGCCTGGCCCGTCTGTTTCTCCGCGCCCAGCGGGGAGTCCTGGCACGGACCGGGCACCATCCCTACCTCGTCGACTCCCTGGAGGCCCTCGAGCGCGCCGCCGATCCCGCCGCCCTCATCGCCGCCCAGGCGCGGCTCCGATGGTGGCGCGCCCTCCGCGTCGCTCGCCGACCCTGAGGCGCCGGCCGACTGTGCCGCCGCCGGTGTCCTGACCGGCACGGCTCTTTCAGGCTCGTCCGGCCGTCGCCGCCGAAGGGCAGCGGCGCGCGCTGCGGGGTGCCGGGGCCCGACCCGAGCGGAGGCCCGCCGTGACGCGTCGTCTGTCCACGCACGGTCGGAGCGGTCTCGGGCGGCTCACCCGGCTCGACGCTGACCGTTCGCGCCACTCCGGCCATCCCGAATTCCGTCCGGGTGCTCCCGAGCCCCGTTTGCACTACAATCGGGCGGTGACGCTGGGCGGCGTCGCCGCGGGCCCGTGCCCGAGCGTATCGCCGACTAGGGCCGGCGGGCGGCTCCGGCGGAGGCGTGCCCGCGCCTGGCAACCCCAACCATGGGATGGAATGGATGACCACCGGCTTCCGGTGCCCCTGGCTCCTGATCATCGGACTTCTCATGGTCGGGTGCGCGACCGTTCCGCACCGATACCGGTACGAGCCGCCGGTGCCCATCAACTCAGCGGACCGGAAGGCCTGTCACGCGGAAGCCGACGCCTGGGCCCAGCGGCGGTACGCTCGATACATGGAGATCATCGAGCTGGCCGGGCCGTTCGGCGGATCGTTCGGTGGCATCACCCTCGCCCAGCGCGCCTATGACGAGCGCGAAGAGGTCTACGAGCGGGAGCTCAGGGCCTGCCTGAAGGCTCGGGGATATGCCTTGTGACGGTCGGGCAAGGCGTCGCCGGCCGGCTGACGTCGACCTCGATGAACGTCCTCGTGCTCAACTGTGGCAGCTCATCGGTCAAGTTCCAGCTGATCGACACCACCGAGCGCGGGAGGGAACGGCGCCTGGCCGGGGGCACGATCGAGCGCATCGGGGAGGCGGAGGCGGCCATCGCCTTCCGCGCCGAGGGCCACCCGGCCCACCGCGAGACGGCGGCCGTGCCCGATCACGCGACGGCCGTCCAGCGCGTGGCGGATTGGGTCGCCACCCGCGCGGCCGCCGTGGGCGCGGTCGGCCATCGGGTCGTCCACGGCGGCCCGCGCTTCACGCGACCGACCCTCGTCGACGACGACGTCACGGCCGGCATCGAAGCCCTGGAGACCCTGGCTCCGCTCCACAACGCGCCGAGCCTGGCCGGGATCCGCGCCGCTCGCCGGGCGCTGGGACCCGAGGTGCCGATGGTCGCCGTGTTCGACACCGCGTTCCACGCCACCTTGCCGGATCACGCCGCCCGCTATGCGCTCCCTGAAGAGCTCGTGCGCCGGCACGCGATCCGTCGTTATGGCTTCCACGGCACCTCGTACCGGTCAGTGCTGCTACAGTACGGGCGCCTGACCGGGACATCCCCCGAGCGAGCCACGCTGATCGCCCTGCACCTGGGGAACGGCTGCTCGGTGGCCGCGATCCGCGGCGGGCAGTCCGTCGACACCTCGATGGGATTCACCCCGCTGGAGGGGCTCGTCATGGGCACCCGCGCCGGCGACCTCGACCCGGCGATCGTGAGCCACCTGGCCCGGGCCGAGCGGGTGTCGCCGGACGAGGTCGAGCGCTGGCTGAACGAGCGCTCGGGCCTCCTGGGGGTATCCGGGCACAGCCGGGACATGCGCGCGCTGCTGGACCGGGAGCGCGAGGATCCCCGGGCGCGCCTCGCCGTCGAGATCTTCTGCTACCGCGCCAAGAAGTACATCGGCGCCTATCTGGCGGCCCTGGGCGGCGCGGAGTCCGTCGTCTTCACCGGCGGCATCGGCGAGCACGCCCCCGAGGTGCGGGCTCGGATCTGCGCAGGCATGGAGTGGTGCGGCCTCGTGCTCGATCCCGAGCGGAATGCCCGGCTCACCGGCGAGGGCGTCCGGATCAGCGGAGATCAGGCCCGCATCCGCGCCTTCGTGATCCCCACCGACGAGGAGCTGGTCATCGGCCGAGACACCATCGACTGTCTGAAACCACGCGCGTGACCGCCCCGAGCCACGGACCCCGAGGGGTCGCCGCCCGGGCGGCCCGCTACCGGAACGAGGATCCCGTCTTCGCCCGCTGGGCCGCCGGTTACGGCAAGATCCGCCATGCCCCGCAGACCCAGGTCCGCGTCCACGCCATGGCCGAGCGCCTGGCCGCCGAGGGCGCGCGCGGGGACGGCGCTCCCCTCTATGACGTGCTCCACGCGGCCGACCGCGTCGCCAGCGCCGGGATGTGGCTCGTCGTCCACGAGACCTACGCGCGAGCCGTGTACCTCGACGGCCGCGCGCTCGCCGCCGACGACTTCAAGGCGCACCCCGAGGGCCACACGGGCGGCGCACTCAACATGGTCCCGGCGTACACGGGCTACATGGTGATCAACGCCATCACGGGCCACACCCGGGCCTGGCTCATGGGCCAGGGCCACTGCGTGGCCGCGATCGACTCGGTGAACCTCCTGCTCGGGAACATGACCCCCGCCCACGCCGAGCGCTACGACGTCTCCGACGCGGGGCTCACGCGCTACGTGCGGGACTTCTATGCCTACCGGCTGCGGGCGGACGGAACCCAGGACTCGCCGCTCGGGAGCCACGTGAACCCGCACACGGCCGGCGGCCTGGCCGAGGGCGGTTACCTGGGATTCGCGGAGCTCCAGTGGGTCCACATGCCGCTGCCGGGCGAGCGCCTGGTGGTCTTCTTGAGCGACGGCGCGTTCGAGGAGCAGCGGGGGGGCGATTGGGCGCCCCGCTGGTGGCGGGCGGACGACTCGGGCCTGGTCGCCCCGCTCATGATCGCCAACGGACGGCGCATCGATCAGCGCACGACCATGGCCCAGCAGGGCGGCATCGCCTGGCTCCTCCGACACCTGCGCCTGAACGGGTTCGATCCCTTCGTGTTCGACGGCCGCGATCCGGCCGCCTTCGCCTGGGCGATCTTCGAGATGGAGACACGGCTCGAGGCGGCCGGCCAGGCGGCGCGGTCGGGAGGGCGCGGCTATCCGGTCCGGCTGCCGTACGGGATCGCCGTGGCGCCCAAGGGCGCCGGGTTCTACGGGGAAGGGACGAACCTCGCGCACAACCTTCCCCTCCCGGCCAACCCTCATCGCGATCCGGCCGCCGCGCGCCTGTTCAACGAGCACGCCAAGAGGCTCTGGGTCGCGGCGCTCGAGCTGCGCGAGTCGGCGGGGACGCTCCAGCACCACGCGCGATCGGGTCGCCCACGCGAGCGCGACCACGCGCTCGCCACCCGCCAGATCCGGCTCGAGACGGTGCCCGCCCCCGCCTTCCGGCCGGTGGCCGAGAATCGCGCCGACCCCGCGCGGTGGACGCAGTCGTGCCCGATGACCGCGGTGGACCAGGGCTTTCTCGCCACGGTCCGGGCCAACCGCCACCTGCGCCCGCGCGTCGGCAATCCCGACGAGATGCGCTCCAACCGCATGCAGGCCACTCTCGACGCCCTCAAGTTCCGGGTGACCGCCCCCGAGGGGGGGATCCCCGAGGCGGTCGACGGCGCGGTGATCACCGCCCTCAACGAGGAGGCCGTGGCGTCGGCGGCCCTCGCCAACAAGGGCGGCCTCAACATCATCGTCACCTACGAGGCCTTCGGCGCGAAGATGCAGGGGGCCGTCCGCCAGGAGATCGTCTTCGCCGATCAGCTCAACGCGGCGGGACGGCCGCCCGGGTGGCTCTCGATTCCGCTCGTGCTCACCTCCCATACCTGGGAGAACGCCAAGAACGAGCGATCGCACCAGGACCCGGCCCTGGCCGAGGCGCTGCTCGGGGAGCCGGCCGACGTCTCGCGCGTCCTGTTCCCGGCCGACTACAACACCGCCGCCGCGGTCGTACGCGCCGTCTACCAGAGCCGGGGGCAAATCTGGACGCTGGTGGTGCCCAAGGGGGACGTCCCCGATCTGTTCGCGCCGGACGAGGCCGAGGCGCTCTTGCGCGACGGCGCCCTCGACCTGGCCTGGGCCGGGTACCGCCAGGACGAGGCCCGCGTCATCCTCACGGCCATCGGGGCTTATCAGCTCGGCCAGACGCTGGAGGCCTCGCGACGCCTGGCCGCGCGTGAGGTCCCGCACGGTGTCGTCTACATGCTCGAGCCGGGTCGCTTTCGGATCCCCCGGGGGGAGCGTGAGCGGGCGCACCTGGCCCCCATCGGGGTCAGGGCCCGGCTCTACCCGGACCGCGTCGCCGCCCGGGTCTTCGTGACGCACACGCGCCCGGAGCCGATGCTCGGCGTCCTCCAGCCCCTCCACACCGGGCCACGTACCGAGGGACTCGGCTACACGAACCACGGCGGGACCCTCACCGTGGAAGGCCTGCTCTTCGTGAACCACGCCACCTGGGCGCACGTCCTCGCCGCCGTCGCGTGCGTTCTCGAGACCCCGCGGTCCGCGCTGCTCACGGCCGACGAGCTGGCCGCCCTCGATCACACGGCGGCGCCCGAGGGCATCGTCATCCTGCGCTGAGACGGAGCCGCGCAAGGACCTGACCGGTCGGATCGCGGCGCGGCGTGGGGCAGCCGCGCCCGAGCGGGACATCTCTGCCCCACCCGCTGCCGCGATGGCGCCGTTCGTCCTCGCCAAGTCCCCGAAAACACGACCGTTCACTCGTACTGGCCCGGGCACTGTAGTTGCAGCCCGGAAGCAGTGGCTATGAAAGGAGCGGCCATGTACGAGCGTGTCCTCATTCCCCTGGACGGCTCCGAGCTGGCAGAGTCGATCCTGCCCTTCGCCGAGAAGCTCGCGGGCCCCCTCGATGCCGAGATCCTCCTGCTCCGCGTGGTCGAGCCCCTCTCCACCGCCGCCGCCCTCGCCAACGGCGACGTGGTGGGGCCCGACGGCCTCTTCCTCGAGCAGGTGAGGGCGAAGGAGTACCTCTCCAACCTGCAGGAGCGGCTGGGGGAGAGGGGACTCCGGGCCCGGAGCGTCCTGGGCCTCGGCGTCCCGGCCACGGAGATCGTCGAGCACGCGAAGGCCCACAAGGCCGACCTGATCGCCATGAGCACCCATGGCCGGAGCGGGTTCGGTCGGCTCGTGTTCGGCTCGGTGGCCGAGGAGGTGCTCCGAACCGCGCCCGTGCCGGTGCTCATGATCCGGATGGTGGCCAGAAAAGCGGCGAGCCCCGTGGAGGTGCGGACATCATGACCGTGGGCCCGGCCAGCCGGCCCGAGGAGCGAATCCATGACGCCTGAGACCGCCGTCGCCCCGGATGCGCTCGGCATCGAGCCGATCCGCCACCGGCTCTACACGTACCTCGTCGGCCGCCGGATCTGCCTGTACGAGACGGTCCCGTCCACCAACGGGGTCTTGCGCAAGCTGGCCCGAGCCGGCGCGCCGGCCGGAACCGTCGTGCTGGCCGAGGGTCAGACGGCGGGCCGGGGGCGGGCGGGCAAGTCGTGGTTCTCGCCACCCGGCGTGAATCTCTACGCGTCGGTGCTGTTTCGGCCGGCCATTCCGCTCGGCGCGGCCGGCGCGTTCTCCTTCGTCGCGCCGCTGGCGGTGGCTGATGCGATCCGCGAGCTCGGCCTGGCCCCGGCCATCAAGTGGCCGAACGACGTGCTCGTCAAAGGCCGGAAGGTGGCGGGGACCCTGGCCGAGCTCTCCGGCTCCGGCGACCGGCTCGACTACGTGATCCTCGGAGTCGGAGTCAACGTCAACGTCGAGCGCGAGGCGCTGCGGGTGGGCTTGGGGAAGGCCGCCCAGTCGGCGACCTCGCTCCGTGAAGCGCTCGGCCATCCGGTCGACCGGAACGCGTTCACGGCGGCCGTCCTCACCTTCCTCGACGAATGGCTGGTGACCTACCGGGACCAGGGAGCGCCCGGTGTGCTGCGAGCCTGGCGCGACCTGGACATCGTGTCCGGACGGCGGGTCGAGGTACGGGAGGAGGCCACCGTCCTCGACGGTCGTGCCCGAGGCCTGGACGCGGAGGGACGCCTCGAGGTCGAGGATGCCCACGGCCACATCCACCGGGTGGTGACCGGAGAATTGCGGCTGCTGGAATAGGTCATGAGCTGGGCGATCTGGATCACCGGACTGCCGGGCAGCGGCAAGACCACGCTGGCGCGCAGCGCCGCGGCGGCGCTCGAGGCGCGTGGCATTCCGGTGAAGGTGCTCGAGCTCGACGAGATTCGCGAGGTGATCACCCCCGAGCCCGCCTACACCGACGCCGAGGGGGACATCGTCCACCGGGCGCTCGTCTACATGGCCCGGCTCCTGACCGAAGCCGGCGTGCCCGTGATCATCGACGCCACCGCGCACCGCCGGGCGTGGCGGGAGCTCGCCCGCGAGCTCATCCCGGTCTTCGCCGAGGTTCAGCTCCGCTGCCCGGCCGAGGTCTGCCACGAACGCGAGCAGACGCGTCCGCGCGGCCGGGCGCCGGTGAGCATCTATGGGCACAGCCTGCCCCGGGGCACCGCCGGGCCGGCCGTCGACGTCCCCTATGAGATCTCGCTGGCGCCCGAGCTCCGCCTCGACACCCAGGCCAGCGATCGGTGGACCCAGGTTCAGGAGATCGTGTATCTGGCCCGCCGGCTCGACCGCCGGGCGTCAGCCAAGGACGCGTGCGCCCACAGGAGGCTTTCATGCAAGTGAAAGACTGGATGAGCCTATCGCCGATTACGGCTCCCTCGAGCACCCCCGTGTTCCAGGCCAGGAAGCTGATGCAGGACCACCGGATCCGTCACCTGCCGGTGATGGAGGAAGCGGAGCTGGTCGGCATCGTCACCGACCGGGACATCCGGCTCAACCTCCCGTCGCCCGCCACCGGGCTCTCGGTGTGGGAGATCAATTACATCCTCGACAAGCTCACCGTGGGCGAGGTCATGACGAAGACGGTCATCACCATCGGCGCGAGCCGCCCGATCGAGGCGGCCGCCGAGCTCATGCTCGACCACCGCATCGGCGCCCTGCCGGTGCTCGAGGGCGGCCGCCTGGTGGGCATTCTCACCGAAACCGATCTCCTCCGGGCCCTGGTGCGGGCACTGACCGGCAAGACGGTCCCGCGGCACGAGCCCGGCTCCGCCGAGATTGCGGCGGCCATCGAGCGCGTCGCCCCGCGGCGCTGACCGCGGCGGCGGCCGGGGCGCCGGGTGAGGAAACGCGGCGAGGGATTACCCTGAGACCGCTCCGAGCGCGGCACGCGCCGCGTCGGCGGTGGCGGCGACGTCGTCCGGGGAGTGGGCGAGCGAGAGGAACGCCGCCTCGAACTGCGACGGGGCCAGGTAGATACCGCGCGCGAGGATGGCGTGGAAGAAGGCGGCGTAACGGGCTCGATCGGCCCGGGCGGCGCTCGTCCAGTCGGTCACCGGCTCCGCGGTGAAGAACGCCGTCAGCATCGATCCCACCCGGTTGATCGTCGCCGGCACTCGCGCGCGGGCGGCGGCCTCCCGGAGTCCAGCCTCGAGCGCGCCGGCCCGGGTCTCGAGCGTCTCGTACACGCCCGGCTCCCGCAGCACCCGGAGCGTTTCAAGGCCGGCCGCCACCGCGAGCGGGTTCCCCGACAGCGTTCCCGCCTGGTAGACCCCGCCCAGCGGCGAGACGCACTCCATGATCTCGCGCCGTCCGCCATACGCCCCGACCGGCAGCCCGCCTCCGATGATCTTGCCGAGGATCGTGAGGTCGGCGTCCACGCCATACCGGGCCTGCGCGCCCCCGTAGGCGACCCGGAAGCCCGAGATCACCTCGTCGAAGATCAGGAGGGTGCCATGGCGGGCCGTCAGCTCGCGGAGCCCGGCCAGGAACCCCGGGGCGGGCGGGACCACTCCCATGTTCCCGGCGATGGGCTCGACGATGATCGCGGCCACGTTCGGCCCTTCGGCTTCGAGAACCGCACCAACGGCGTCGAGGTCATTGTAGGGCACGGTCACCGTGAGCCGGGCCAGCTCCGGCGGGACGCCGAGGCTGTCCGGCACCCCGAAGGTCGCGCCACCCGACCCCGCCTTCACGAGCAAGCTGTCGGCGTGGCCGTGGTAGCAGCCCTCGAACTTCACCAGCTTGGTTCGACCCGTGAAGCCACGCGCCACCCGGAGCGCGCCCATGGCGGCCTCGGTGCCCGAGGAGACCAGGCGCAGCATCTCGATCGACGGGACGGCCTCCGTGATCGCGCGGGCGAGCTCGACCTCGCCGGGCGTGGGTGCCCCGTAGGTGGTCCCTCGGTCGAGCGCGACGCGGATCGCGTCGAGGACCCGCTTGGGCGCGTGGCCGAGGATGAGCGGGCCCCACGACATCACGTAGTCGAGATAACTCCGACCGTCCACGTCGGTCAGGCGCGCCCCCTCGCCGCGGGCCACGAAGAAGGGCGTGCCGCCAACCCCCCGGAAGGACCGGACCGGGCTGTTCACGCCCCCTGGCATCAGCCGAGCCGCCTCGGCGAAGTATTCCTCGGACGTCACCGCTCCTCCCCTGGCTCGCCGGCGTCCTCCAGCGCAGCATCCTCCACGTCGAGCCCGAACAGCTCACGCACGAACGACCGGAAGCGCGCCCCACCCGGCGCGGCCTGGGCCGCCTTCAGGTGCTCGACGGGCCCGTGCAGGATCTTGTTCACCAGCGTGATCGACAAGGCCTCCAGCACCGCGCGGGCCGGGGGCGGCGCCTCGCCGAGCCGGGCCAGCGCACGCTCCACCTCCGCCTTCCGGATCTCCTCGAGCTTCGCGCGGAGCGAGCGGATGGTCGGGGCGGCCCGGCGGGCGGCGACCGTGCGGTCGAGCCGCTGGACGGCGCCGGCGATCAGCGCCCGGGCCCGCTCCACCTCGCGCTCGCGGGCCCGGCGGTTGGCGTCGACCACGCCCTGGAGATCGTCGATGTCATAGAGATAGACGTCCGCGACGCGCGCCGCCGCGCGCTCGACGTTGCGTGGCACGCCGAGGTCGATGACGAGGAGCGGTCGCGGTCGGCTCGCGACCCAGCTCGCCACCTGGGCGTGCGTGACGAGGACCCCCGGCGCCGTCGCGGCGCAGATCAGGATGTCAGCGGCAGCCGCATGAGCGGGGAACTCCTCGAAGGGCACCGCCTTGCCACCCGTCTGCCGGGCGGTCGACTCGGCCCGCTCCAGAGTGCGGCTCGTGATGAGGAGCCGGCTCACGCCGAGATCCGCCAAGTGCCGGGCGGCCAGCGCGCCCATTTCGCCGGCGCCGACGAGGACGACCGCCCGCTCGCGCAG
>DASYQW010000258.1 GCA_036005065.1 Candidatus Methylomirabilota bacterium
GTGGTGCAGTATTGCCGCCACCCCGGCGCCCCGGTGGTTCGCCTGCTTTCAGAAGAACGGGGCGAGATCCTGCCGCGGCCCGACCTCGGCCCGCCGGCCTTCACCTTGATCGTCGACCCGGTGGACGGCTCGGAGAACTTCCGCCGCGGACTCGAGCTGACGGCGTTCTCGGTGGCCGTGGTCCCGAGCGACGCCCCGCTGGCGCCGGCCCACGTCGTGGCCGGCCTGGTCGGGCACGTGTTCACCGGCACCCATTTCGTCGCCCGGCGTGGCTCGGGGGCTTTCTCCGGCGGTCAGCGTCTCCACACATCCCCGGCGGCGCGCCTGGCCGAGGCCCTGGTCGCCGTGGACTGCGCCTTTCCCCGGCCCGGCTTCGCGGGCCGGGTGGCGCGTCTGCTCGAGGACGCCTTCGACGTCCGCTCGCTCGGCAGCTCCGTCGCCTCCCAGATGGGTGTCGCGGCGGGCGCCCTGGACGCGTACGTGGACGTCCGCGGCGTCCTGACGCCGGAGAACTTCATGGCCGGGAGCCTCGTGATCGAGGAGGCGGGTGGGGTGGTGAGCGACCCCCGGGGCCGGCCGCTTCCGTCGTTCCAGGCGATGACGGACACGTTCCTGCTGGTGGCCAGCGCCACCCCGGCCCTCCACGAGGCGGTCATGCGGGCGCTCGACGCGACGCGCTGGGGTCCCTGAGCCCCCTCGGGAGGCCCGCTCGGGACGCCCTTGACACGCGCGCGGCCACCCGGCTAGCGTGTGAACGTCGGATCAGCCTTGGTTGAACATATGTTCAATCCCCGCGCACTCGAGGGCATGTCGCCGGACGCCGTCGCCTTGATGGTGAGGATCGGCCGTCTCTACTACGAGCAGGGGCTGACCCAGCAGGCCATCGCGCGGGCGACCCGGCTCTCGCGCCCCACCGTCTCCCGCCTCCTCGAGCGGGGGCGACGCACCGGGATCGTCACGATCCGCATCCAGGATCCCCGGCAGCCCGCGCGCGCGCTCGAGGAGGTTCTGGCCCGGCGGTTCGGCCTCCAGCAGGCCATCCTGACCGCCGGGGAAGCGGATGCCGACCAGGAACCCCGCCGGAGCGTGGGGCAGGTCGCCGCCACCTACCTCCAGTCCGTCCTGCGCGACGGGATGACGGTCGGGGTCACCTGGGGCAAGACGCTCAGTGAGATGGCCCTCTGCTTGAAGCCGGCCCACCTCGCCCGTCTCACGGTGGTCCAGATGGTCGGGGGGCTCGCGGTCCTCGAGGACACGCTGGATACCACCGGCCTCGCCAAGGAGGTCGGCCGGGTGCTGGGTGGCCGGACGGTCCAGTTCCTCGCCCCCGCGTTCGTCGAGGATGCCGACGTGCGCCGCACGATCCGGTCGACGCGGCCTGTCCGTCAGGTGATGGACTTTCTCCGCCGTCTCGACATGGCGGTGGTCGGGATCGGCGCCGTCTCGCCTCACGTCCCCCTGGTGGAGCGCGGGTACCTGACGCCCGAGCGGATGGCGCGGTGCCGGCGGGCGGGCGCCCGCGGCGAGGTGCTCTTGCAGTTCTACGACGCGGTGGGCCGCCCGCTTCCGCCCCTCAACCGCAGCCTGATCGGGATGCGGCTCGAGGATCTCCCCCGGGTGCCGGTCGTCGTCGCCGTGGTCAGCGGGCCGCCCGACAAGACCGAGGCGGTGCTCGGGGCGCTTCGCGGTGGCCTCGTTCACGTCCTGGTCACCGACCTCGAGACGGCCCGGCGCGTGCTCGAGGCGGCTGACCGGGAGCGGCCGCCCGCCCCACCGACGCGGGCCGACGGGCGAGCCCGCCGGGACGGACCCGGCTCGGGGGGGAGGAGGAGACCCGGCCGGTGAGAGTGGCGGAGCTGATCGCGCCCCGTCGGATGCGGGTGACGGAGGGACCGGTCCCCACGGTCGGCCCCGACGAGCTCCTGGTTCGCATCCGGGCGGTCGGGATCTGCGGCTCGGATCTCCACTACTATGCCGAGGGCCGGATCGGTGACCAGCGCCTCGCCGCCGGTCACGTGCTCGGCCACGAGGTGGCGGGCATCGTGGAAGCCGCCGGCCCGGAAGCGGAGGGGCCCGGGCCGGGAACGCCGGTGGCCGTCGATCCCGCGATCCACTGCGCGCGCTGCCGCTACTGCGCCGCGGGACACCCGAACTTCTGCTCGCGGCTCCGCTTCTTCGGGAGCCCGCCGACGCCCGGCGCGCTGCGCGAGTACGTGGCGCATCCGGCCCACCTGGTGACGCCGCTGCCCCCTGGAATGTCGACGACCGAAGGCGCGCTGCTGGAACCGCTGGGGGTGGCGATCCACGCCGCGGACCTCGGCCACATCGCCGTGGGCGACGCCGTCGCCGTGTTCGGCTGCGGGCCCATCGGGCTGCTCATCGCTCAGGTGGCGCGGCTGGCGGGCGCGAGCCTCGTGTGCGCCACCGAGCCCCTGCCGCACCGCGCGGCCGCGGCCGCCGCGCTCGGTCTGCCCCCCGCGCTCGATGCCCGCCTGCCGGATCTGACGCGACACATCATGGAGCGGACCGACGGCCAGGGCGTGGACGTCGCGTTCGAGGCCGCCGGGAGCGAAGCCGCCACCGCGCAGGCCATCGAGGTCTTGCGCCCGGGTGGCACGCTGGTGCTCGTCGGCTACTGGAAGACGGAGCAGGTGACGCTGGCCGGCATCCGCGCGATGCGCAAGGGATTGACGATCCGCTTCGTGCGCCGGATGAAGAACACCTTCCCGCGGGCCGTTCAGCTGGTCCGGGAAGGCCGGATCGAGCTGGCCGCGCTCGTGACGCACGAGTTCCCGCTGGAGGCGGTCGGTGAGGCCTTCGCGCGGGCCGAGCGGCGGAGCCCGGACGTCGTCAAGGCCGTGGTCACTCTCTGAGAGCGCCCGCCGAGCCCCCGCGCATGGAGTATCTCGTCGGCATCGACCTCGGCACCCAGGGGGTGCGGAGCTGTCTGTTCGACCTCGACGGCCGGCCGAAGGCCTCGGCGAGCCGCCCCTATGCCACGCGGTACCTCCGCCCGGGCTGGGTCGAGCAGGATCCGGAAGAGTGGTGGGACGCGCTGGTGGCCGCGCTCCGGGAAACGATCGCGCGGGCCGCCGTCCGGCCCGAGAGCGTGCGGGCGCTGTCCTACGCCTGCACCGCCTGCACGGTGGTGGCCCTCGATCCCGAGGGCCGGCCGGTCCGGCCCGCGCTCATCTGGATGGACGAGCGGGCGCACGAGGAGGCCGCATGGCTCACCGGGCTCCGGCACCCGCGCTACCGGTACTGCGGGGGCACCGTCTCGCCGCAATGGATGCTCCCCAAGGCGTTGTGGCTGAAGCGCCACGAGCCGGCGACGTACGCCGGCGCCGCGCGGCTGGTCGAGGCCACCGACTTCCTGACCTACCGGCTGACCGGGACGTGGACCGCCAGCCAGGACAACGCGACGGCCAAGTGGCACTACCTGCGCGCCCTGGGCGGCTGGCCGGACGATCTGCTCCGGGCGGCCGAGCTCGAGGCCCTCCGGGCCAAGTGGCCGGACCGCGTCCTGCCGGTCGGGACGCCGGTCGGCTCGCTTCGCCCCGCCGTCGCCGCGGCGACCGGGCTGACGCCGGCGACCCTCGTCGCGCAGGGCGGGATCGACGCTCACGCCGGGATGATCGGCCTCGGCGCGGTCGAGCCGGGCGACCTCGCCCTCATCGTGGGCAGCTCGACCTGCCACATGGCGCTGTCTCCGACCCCGGTGTTCGCCGACATCTGGGGTCCGTATCCCGACGCGCTGGTGGAGGGCAGCTTCACTCTGGAAGGGGGACAGACGGCGACCGGCAGCATCGTCCAGTGGCTGCTCCGGCTCACGGGGCAGACCGAGGCCGACGGCGAGCTGGGGTCCGTCATCGCGCGCCTGGAGGCGGAGGCCGCGCGACTCCCCCCCGGGGCCGAAGGCCTGATCGTCGTCGACCACTTCCAGGGCAACCGCACGCCGCACAAGGATCCCCACGCCCGTGGCGCGATGATCGGCCTGACGCTCGCGCATTCCCCGGCCCATCTCCTCCGCGCCGTCTACGAGGGCATCGCCTTCGGGGCACGCGAGGTCCTCGAGAACATGGTGGCCCACGGCTTCGCGCTCGAGCGGCTCTTCGCCGGCGGCGGCGGCGCCCGCAGCTCGCTCTGGATGCAGATCCATGCCGATGTGCTCGGCCGGCCGATCCAGCTCCCCGGCCGAGGGGAAGCCATGGCCCTCGGGGCCGCCATCTGGGGCGCCCTGGGGTCCGGACTGTTCGGCGGATACCGCGAGGCGATCCGCCGGATGGTCCAGGCTGGTCCGGTCGTCGAGCCGGTGGCCGCGCGGCGGACGGTCTACGACGTCTCCTACGCGCGATACCGGGCCGCCTACCCCTGTCTCCGTGATCTCGCCCACCGCATGGCCGCCTCATGAGCGCTCCCGTCGACCGCGGCGCCGCGCATCCCACTGCGCGAGGAGGGCTGATCATCGCCGCGAGGCCGGGCGCGATGGTGACGGGCGCCATCGGGACCCCGGCGAGGCCGGCGTCCGCTCGGTGGCGGCGGCGCTGCGAGCCCTACCTCTACATCCTGCCCGCGTTCCTCCCCCTCGTCGTCTTCACCTATTGGCCGCTGGCCCGCAGCCTGGAGCTGAGTCTCTTCGACTGGAACATGGTCAGCGCCGATCGCCGGTGGGTCGGCGCGGCCAACTACACCGCCTTGCTGGCGGCCGCCGACTTCTGGCTCGCGGTCTGGAACACGGGGCTCTACATCGTGGGTCTCCTGCTGCTGACGCTGGTGCTCCCGCTGGGCCTGGGGGTCCTCCTCAACCGGGTCGGGGGCCGGCTCCAGCCCGTCTACAAGGCGATCTTCTTTTCCCCGGCCGTCGTCTCGTTTGCGGTGGCGGCGATCACCTGGCTGTGGATCTTCAATCCGATCAACGGGGTCCTGAATCAGGCCCTCGGCGACCTCGGCGTCACCGGTCCGGCCTGGCTCAACCAGCCGGGCTGGGTCATTTGGGCCATCACGCTCATCTGTGCGTGGAAGCTCACCGGCTACAACCTCGTGATCTTCTCGGCCGGCCTGGCGGGGATTCCCAGCGAGTACTACGAGGCGGCGGACATGGACGGCGCCTCGGCCTTCCAGCAGTTCCGGCACATCTCCTGGCCGCTTCTCACGCCCACCACCTTCTTCGTGGTCGTCACCACGGTCATCTACGCCGGCCAGTACACGCTGGTGCCGATCCAGATCCTCACCCAGGGCGGGCCGAACAAGGCCAGCACCAACGTCGTGTATCTGATCTATCAGTATGGCTTCCAGTTCTTCGAGACCGGCCGCGCCTCGGCGCTCGCCACCGTCGTCTTCCTGATGTTCCTGGGGGTCACCCTGCTCCAGCAGCGCTTCCTCGAGCGATACGTCCACTATGACCGGTAGAGGCCAGCCGTCGGCCGCCGCGACCGCCGGTCTCCACGCCGTCATGATCGCCGGCTGCGTCGCGACGCTCTTCCCGCTGTTCTGGATGCTGTCGACATCCTTCAGGATGCCCGATGACATCGCGACCCCCGGGATCGCCCTGATCCCGAGACCTCCCACGCTCGAGAACTACCGGGCCGCCTGGCGGCTGACCCCCCTCGGGCTGTACGTCTGGAACAGCATGCTGAGCACCGTCGCCCTGATGAGCAGTCAGACCGTCACCAGCATCCTGGCCGCCTATGCCTTTGCCCGCTTCCGATTTCCGGGACGAGAGCTGCTGTTCGGATTGTTCGTGGGCACCATGATGGTGCCGATCCACGTCGTCATGATTCCCAACTACATCCTGGTGTCGCGGCTCGGGTGGATCGACACGCTGGCGGGCTTGATCGTGCCGCAACTGAGCAACGCCTTCGGCGTCTTCATGCTCCGCCAGCACCTGCTCACGCTGCCGCGGGAGCTGTTCGACGCGGCGGCCATCGACGGCGCGGGCAGCTGGCGCACCCTGTGGCGAATCGTGGTGCCGGTGAGCCGATCGCCCATCTTCGCGCTGGCGATTCTCTTCTTTCTCAACGCCTGGAACCAGTACTTCTGGCCGTTCCTGGTCCTCACCCGGCCCGAGGTCCAGACGCTGCCGCTCGGACTACAGCGCTTCGCGGGGTCGGAGGGCGGGGCGTCGTGGGGACCGCTGATGGCCGTGGCCACCATCGCCTCGCTGCCCGCCATTCTCATGTACACCGTCGGACAGCGACACATCGTGCGGACGTCCGTCACCTCCGGCTTGAAGGGCTGATGTCGCACGCCACCGAGGGGAGTATTGCCAACCGGCTCATGACGAGCCCAGGAGAGTGAGCATGCCACTGCAGATGCCGATGAAGAGCACCGTGATGGCGGCGCTGAGCGTCGTCCTGCTCGCGACCGCGACGACGGCCGACGCCCAGGTTCGGATCGAGTACTACCACATCAACACGGCCGCCTTCGGCGGACCGGCGGTCGCCAAGCTGGCCAAGGAGTTCAACGAGTCGCAGAACGCCTACGTGGTCGCCGACAAGTTCCAGGCGAACTACGGCGCGCTCACCCAGGCCCTCCAGGTTGCCGCCGCCGCCGGCCGGCCGCCGGCGGTCTCTCAGATCTCCTACCGGCTCATCCGCTACGCCGCCGAGACGTTTCAGCCCACGCCCATCGACAAGGTGGGTGGATCGGAGTTCGAGGCGGTCGCCCGGACCTACCAGCCCTCCGTGCTGAAGCTCGGCCAGCTCGGTGGCGTTCAATGGGGACTGCCGTATGGCCTGAGCAGTCCCGTGATGTATTACAATCCTGAGCTCTTCAAGGCGGCCGGGCTGGATCCCGCCACCCCGCCCAAGACCTGGGAAGACGTCGCCCGAGCGGCGCGCACGATCAAGGACAAGACCGGGAAGTTCGGCCTCTACATCCAGCGCGACGACACCTGGCCCATGACCTGGTTCCTGTATGGGCTCGGCGGGCAGTGGCTGAGCGAGAGCGGAGACCGGCCCCAGGCGAACTCGCCGAAGGCGATCAAGGGCATGGAGGTCTGGGCGGGCTTCGTCAAGGATGGACTGCACCCGGTCGCCAACAACGACGAGGCGTTCCCGGCGTTCCAGGCGGGTAACATCGGGATGGTCTTCACGACCACGGGACGGCGCAACCTGTTCGAGAGCGGCTCGAAATTCCCGGTCAAGGTCGCCGAGCTGCCCGCCTTCGCCGGGATGGCCCGGAAGATCCCGGCGGGCGGCAACGTGCTGATGGTGTTCGCCAGGGATCCGAAGGAGCGGGCCGGGGCCTGGGCCTTCCTCAAGCACGTCACCTCACCCCAGGCGATCACCGAGTGGGTCAAGGGGACCGGCTACATCTCCCCGCTCCAGGGGCTCACCGAGAACCCCCGCTACCTCGGGAACCTCTTCACCGAGCTCCCCAACATGCGCGCGGCGTACGCCCAGCTGCCCTACGTGGTCGCCGAGGAGAACTGGCCGAAGAAGGGGCTCCAGATCGAGCAGATCCTCGTGGAGGCGCGCGACGCCATCCTGCTCGGCCAGGTGGACGCCAAGACCGGGATGGATCGGGCCCAGGCGCGGATCGAGGACGCGATGCGCTGAGCTCGGCCCGGAGGGGGCCTCGGCGGCCCCCTCCGGGGGCGGGCACAGGTGCCGGCAAAGGAGCTGAGATGCCGTTCCGAATCGGACTCGTCACCGACATTCACAACGGTCCCGACACCGAGACGCGACCCGGCAGCGTCGCGCTGGGGCTCATGGATCAGTTCGTCCACGAGATGCGAACCCGGTTTCGACCCGACCTGGTCGTCGACATGGGAGACCGTATCAACGACGTGAGTTCCACCGAGGACGCGATGCGTATCTCGCAGGTGGTGAGCCGTCTCACGTCGGCCGGCGTCCCGACCTGCTTTCTCCACGGAAACCACGACGTCCCGAACCTCGACTTCGCCACGATCAATCGCCTCCTCGGCCGGAAGGCCGACTACGAGTCGGTGGACCTCCAGGGTCTCCATCTCGTGCTGCTGAACACCCAGGATCCGACGTTCGAGGGGGGCGGAGGCACGCTGTCGGAGGCCCAGCTGGCCTGGCTGGAGGAGGATCTTCGTCGCGCCTCGGGCCCGGCCCTGGTGTTCAGCCATCACCCCCTCGACGAGCAGGACGTCAGCCGGCACTGGTACTTCCCGTCGCACCCGGACTGTGCGCTCGCCGTGAACCGGGCGCGCGCTCGGCAGATCTTCGCCCGCTCCGGAAAGGTACGGGCCGTGTTCCATGGCCACATGCACTGGAACCACGCCGAGGTGATCGACGGGATCCCGTACATCACCGTCGGGTCCCTGGTGGAGATGCGCTTGACCGGAGGTCAGCCGGCCGGCGGCTACGCCGAGGTCACCGTGGAGGACGGAGGCCGCCTCCGAGTCGAGGTGCGCGGCCGCCTGCCCATGAGCTTCGTTCATCCCTAGGTTCTTCGGGGGGGTCTCGGAAGACCCCCCCGATGCCCCCCCTTCGGTTGCGGCGGCACAGCCGCCGCTCGGAGCACTCCTCGATGCACCACGCGCTCGGTGGTCGGCGCCGAGGTTACTCTGACACACTCCCGGGGCCCCGCCCGGAGACGAGGTCGGGTCCGGGCAGGGCGCCCCCGTCCCGAGCCACCCCCGGCCGGGCCTTGACGCCCGGTCGGGTCGGGCGGTAGCGTTGCTGGCACCATGGCGCGGTTCGTCGGGAAGCACCTCCTCTTCCTCGCCCTCACGCTGCTGGTGGTCTCCTTCCTGGTCTTTGCCGTCAACGAGTTCTCCCCGGGCGCCGTCGCCCGGAAGATGCTCGGTGAGTTCGCGACGCAGGAGCAGGTGGACCTGCTCACCCACCAGCTCGGGCTCGATCGGCCGCTCCTCGTCCGCTACGCGGACTACATGGGGAAGGCCCTCACCGGCGACCTCGGCTACTCGCTCCGGTTCAAGGTGCCGGTGCGCGAGATCATCTGGAACCGCCTCGGGAACACCGCGCTGCTGGCCGGCATCTGCTTCGCGCTCATCGTGCCGGTGTCGATGGCGCTGGGGATCGCGGCGGGGATGCACGAGTCCTCCCGGCTCGATCGCGCCATCCTCCTCTTCAGCACCGTCGTCGCGTCGGTGCCGGAGTTCGCCCTCGGCGTCTTCTTCGCGAGCATCTTCGTCGTCTGGCTCGGCTGGCTTCCCGGGACCGCGACGCTGGTCGGCGGGGGGGGCTGGTCGGCCACCTCCCAGTTCGCGCTGCCGGTCGCCGTCATCGTCCTCTACGACTCCGGGTATGTCGTCAGCATGATCCGGGCGTCGATGGTCGAGGTCATGCAGCGGCCGTACATCCGGACGGCCGTCCTCAAGGGGATGCGCTTCCGCCGGGTGATCCTCGGGCACGCGCTCCGGAACGCCCTGATCAACCCGGTCACGGTGATCTTCCTCCAGATCAACTACCTGATCTCGGGAGTCGTCGTCGTCGAGACGCTGTTCGCGTACCCGGGCTTCGGGCGCATGATGCTCGAGGCGGCGCTGTTCAAGGACATCGCCGTCGTCGAGGCGGGCGCGCTCGTCGCGGTCCTCGTCGCCATCCTCACCCAGATCTTCGGCGATCTCGCCTACATGGCCCTCGACCCTCGGATTCGCGCCTGACGCATGGCCGACGGCACGACCGTCGAGGCTGTCCTCGTCCCGCCGCGCCGACCTCTCGCAGGTTTCGGCCGGAGGGCGTGGACGCGCTTCGCCCGTCTCGCCGAATCGACGCCCGCCCTGATCGGCGCCGGGATCGTGAGCTTCTGGATCGCCGTCGCGCTCCTGGCCCCGGTGATCGCCCCCTACCCGCCGAACGCGAATGATGTCGCGGCGCTCGCCGATCCGCGACCGTCGGCCGCGCACTGGCTGGGCACCGACCACCTCAGTCGCGACATCCTGTCGCGGATCTTCTGGGGCGCGCGGACGGTTCTCACGGTGGCGCCCGTGGCCGTCCTCGGCGCCGTGGCCCTCGGTTCGCTGCTCGGCCTCTGCGGCGGCTACAACCGGGGCTGGATAGACCTCGTCATCGGACGGGCGTGCGACATCGTGCTCACGTTCCCGGTGATCATCCTCTACCTGATCGTCCTGACTCACTTCGGATCTTCGGCCTTGAACGTGATCCTCGTGCTTGCCCTGAGGCAGGCCCCGATCATCGCCCGCATCGTCCGCGGAATCACGCTCGAGCTCCGCGATCGAGAGTACGTGGCCGCCGCGAAGATGCGGGGCGAGTCGGCTCTCTACATCATGCTCGTCGAGATCCTGCCAAACGCCCGCGGGCCGCTGATCGTGGACACGTGCCTCCGGATGGGCTTCAATATCGTCATCATCGGCGTCCTCGGCTTCCTCGGCATCGGGCTGCCGCCGCCCGATCCCGACTGGGGCGGGATGGTCAGGGACACCTATGGGATGATGTCGGTATGGCCGCACATGGCGCTCTTTCCCAGCGCGGCGATCGCCTCCCTGGTCGTGGGCTTCAACCTGCTGGCCGTCGGGCTCCGGGAGATCGGGCTGCGTGACTGAGCACCGACGTCCGGCCGGCGAACCGCTCCTCGAGCTCCAGCAGGTCCGGATCTCGTACTTCACGCGGGCGGGGGAGGTGAACGTCATTCCGGGTCTGAGCCTGTCCATCGGGCGCGGCGAGGCGCTGGGCCTGGTCGGCGAGTCGGGCTGCGGAAAGTCCACCGTCGCGCTCGCCATCGTCCGCTATCTCGGGCGGGCGGGACGGATCATCGGCGGGCGCATCCTGTTCGAGGGGCGTGACCTCGGGGCGCTTCCCGAGGCGGAGCTGCGCGGGATCCGCGGCCGGCGCATCGCCATGGTCTACCAGGACCCGATGTCGAGCCTGAACCCCGTGATGACCGTCGGCCGGCAGCTCATGGAGGTGCCGCTGATCCACGAGGGGGTCGGCGGGGACGAGGCGCGCGCGCGGGCCCTCCGGATGCTCACCGAGGTCAACCTGCCGGACCCGGAAGGCATCCTGGAGCGCTACCCCCATCAGCTCTCCGGCGGCCAGCAGCAGCGCATCGTCATCGCGATGGCGCTCATCGCGCGGCCGGCGCTCCTCATCCTGGACGAGCCGACGACCGGGCTCGACGTCACGGTGGAGGCGGCGGTCCTCGACCTCGTGCGCGGGCTGAGGATGCGCCACGACACGGCCATCCTCTACATCAGCCACAACCTCGGCACCGTGGTCCGCGTCTGCGACCGCGTGGGGGTGATGTACCGGGGTGAGCTGGTCGAGGAGGGCTCGATCCGGCAGGTCTTCGGCAACCCGCGTCATCCCTACACCCGGGGCCTCCTCGACTGCCTGCCGGCCGTGGGTCGCGACAAGCGCCGGGCGCCGCTCCTGGCGATCCCGGGCCAGATGGATTCGCTCCTGGCCCGCCTCCCGGGGTGCGGATTCGCGGCGCGCTGTGCCCACGTCGAGCCGGGTCGCTGTACGGTCGGGGTGATCCCGACCGAGCCGGTCGCGGACGAGCCGGGGCACGAGGTCCAGTGCGTCCGGGCCGCCGAGCTCCCGCTCTGGCGCCGGCGGTACCTCGAGGCCGGGGAGGCCGGCCCGCAGGCGGCGGCCGACCTGGTCCTCGCGCTGGACGGCCTCTCGAAGGTGTACCGGCCCCGCCGCGGCCTCTTCGGGACCCGTGCCGATGTGCGGGCGCTCACCGACGTGTGGCTGGACGCGCACCATGGACAGACACTGGCCATCGTCGGCGAGTCCGGGTGCGGGAAGTCCACCCTCGCTCGAGTGCTCGCCGGCCTCGAGACCGCCACGGCGGGCCGCGCGAGCCTCGCCGGCGCCGACATCGCGGCGATGCCGGTCGACGCGCGGCCGGCGGGGCTGCGGCGCCAGCTCCAGATGGTGTTCCAGAACCCGGACAGCACCCTGAATCCGAGCCACACGGTCGGCTACGCGATCGGGCGGGCGCTCCGGCGCCTCCGCCGGCTGGGCGCGGCGGACAGGGCCCGCGAGGTCGGGCGGCTGCTCGAGGTCGTCAGGCTCGGCCCCGAGCTGGCCGGGTGGAGGCCGCACCGGCTCTCCGGCGGTCAGAAGCAGCGGGTCGCCATCGCCCGCGCGCTCGCCGGCGATCCCGAGGTGATCGTCGCCGATGAGCCGGTCTCCTCGCTCGACGTCTCGGTCCAGGCGGCGATCATCAACCTCTTGACCGAGCTCCAGGCCAAGCACGGCACGACGCTCCTCGTCATCTCGCACGATCTGTCGGTCGTGCGCTACCTGGCCGACGCCGTGGCCGTGATGTACCTCGGCCGGGTCGTCGAGTTCGGCCGGGCCGAGGACGTGTTCGCGCCGCCCTATCACCCCTACACGGAGGCGCTCCTCTCCGCCGTCCCGATCCCCGACCCCGACGCCCAGCGGGACCCCATCGTCCTCGAGGGGGCGCTTCCGAGCCCGAGCGAGGTGCCGCGCGGCTGCCCGTTCAGCAGCCGGTGTCCCCGGAAGCTCGGGGTGGTGTGCGAGGACACCCCGCCCCCCGAGCAACGGCTGGCCGGCGGCCACCGGATCGTCTGCCACATCCCGGCCGACGAGCTCGTCCGGCTCCAGCGCCCCGACGCGGCCGTCCCGCGCCCGGGACTCGTTCAGGAGGCGCCGGCGTGAGAGTCCTGATCAAGAGCGCGTGGGGCTCGGACGATCCGACCAAGGCGGCCTTCCCGTTTCTGCACGCCAACGCGTTTGCCGAGGCCGCGCACGAGGTCCAGATCTTCCTGCTCGGGGAGGCCGTCTCCCTGATGCGCGCGCCCGTGGCCCAGGCGGTGGTGCCGGTGGGATGGCCGCCCCTGGCGGAGATCCTGGTCAAGACGACCGCGCTGAAGGTGCCGATCCACGTCTGAACCGCCTGCTCGCGGGCCCGTGGGGTCCAGGAATCGGATCTGGCCGGGAAGAACGCGACGTTCGCGACTCCGCCGACCCTGGTGGCCCTGGCCGAGTGGGCGGACAAGCTCCTGAGCGAGTGAGCTACAGCCGGTCGAGCTCCTCGCGCAGCGCCTCGAGACCGGAGCGCACGAGGCGGCGCGCCGCCTCCGGGCTCATCCAGGCGGCGTGCGCGGTCAGCGTCACGTTGGCGAGGCGGGTCAGGGGATGGTCCGGCGGCACCGGCTCCTCGGCGAAGACGTCGAGGCCGGCCGCCGCGATGTGGCCGCTCGCCAGCCGCTCGGCCAGCGCCACCTGATCGACGAGGCCGCCGCGCGCCGTGTTGATGAACACGGCGCCGGGCTTGAGGAGCCCGAGGCGGCGCCGGTCCAGGATGCCGCGCGTCTCGTCGTTGAGGGCGAGGTGCAGGCTGACGATGTCGGCCTCGGTCAGGACCTCCTCGAGGCTGCGGCGCTCGCACGGCACATCTTCCGCCACCGCGCCGCGGTTCCACCCGATGACGCGCAGCCCCACCCCGGCGCCGAGCCGCGCCGTCGCCCGGCCGATGCCGCCGAGCCCGACGATTCCCAGCGTCTTTCCCGCCAGCTCGAAGAGCGCGGCTTGCCGCCACGTCCCGGCCCGGATCTCCCGATCCATCTGGGCGACCCGCCGGACGCCGTCGAAGACGAGGGCGATCGCGTGCTCGGCGACCGTGCGATCGGCATAGCCGAGGACGCGGCGCACCCGGATGCCGCGCCGTTCGGCGGCCGGCAGATCGACCCAGCTCCAGACGCCGGTTCCCAGGAACACGATGAGTCGCAGGTCCGGGCAGGCCGCCAGGATCGGCTCGGTCAGCTTCGTCTGGAAATGCACGACGCCCGCCGCGCCTGAGAGCGCCTCGACGAGCTCGGCCGCCGCCGGCCGGGCGACGCGTAGCTCGAGCTCGGGGACGAGGGCCCGCGCCGGCCCGTCGAAGAACTGCGCCATGTAGGGCGTGCAATCGGGGAAGACGACGCGCACCCCGGCGCCGGCCATTCAGCCCGTCTCGCGGCGGAGCACCCGGCCGGGCCGGGCGCCGGTGGGCCGTCCGGCCCGCCAGACGACGCGGCCGTTCACCATGACCAGGTCGATGCCGGCGGCCGGCTGGGCCGGCTCGGTGAAGGTGCCGGTGTCCTTCACCGTCGCCGCGTCGAAGACGACGAGATCGGCGAAGGCACCCGGCCGGACGACGCCGCGGTCGGCGAAGCCGAACCAGCGGGCCGGCAGGCCCGTCATCCGCCGCACGGCCTCCTCGAGCCCGAACAGGCCGACCTCGCGGCTGTAGTGGCCGAGGACGCGCGGAAACGCGCCCCAGAGCCGCGGGTGGGGGTGCACGTCGTGCGGCAGGCCGTCGGAGCCGATCATCGTGTGCTCGTAAGCCAGGATGGCGCGGACGTCTCCTTCGTCGAGCTGGAAGTAGATGGCGCCGGCCGGCAGCAGGCGCTCGGCCGCCTGGCCCGCGCTGCACCGCCACTCCCTGGCGATGTCGTCGAGCATCCGGCCGGCGCAATCGGGATGGGGCGTCGACCACGTCACCATGATGCGCACACCGGGCTGGGCGCGGCCCGGATCGAGGGTCTTCGAGCTGGCGTGGTAGGGATAGGCGTCGAGCCCGACGGCCTGGGTCCGGCGCGCCGCGTCGATGACGGCGAGCGTCTTCGGCCCCTTGCCGAAGTTGGCGGCCCCCGTGCACTGGTGGTGCGAGAGCGTGAGCGGGACCCCGGTCTCGCGGCCGATCGCCAGGGCCTCCTCGATCGCGGCCTCGAGCGCCTCGAAATAGTTGCGGTGGTGCGCGCAGTAGAGGCCGCGGTAGGGCTTCACCGCCGCCACCAGCGACCGGACCTCCCCGGTCGGCGCCGCCACCGCGCTCGGATAGTCCAGCCCGGTCGAGAAGCCGATGGCCCCCTCCGCCATGGCCGCCTCGACCTGTCGCCGCATCTCGCCGACCTCGGCGGCCGTCGCCGCCCGGTCGAGGCGGTCCATGACCCGATGGCGCACGGTGATGTGGCCGACGAGCAGGCCGCAGTTCACGGCCGGCGGGCTCTGGCCCAGGGCCTCGACGTACGCGCCGAAGCGGTCGAAGCGGAACCAGCCCGCCTCGCTGCCGAGCAGGTCGAGCGGCGGCGGGGGGACCCCGTCGAGGACGAGCGGGGCGAGGCTGACGCCGCAATTGCCGGCGACGAGCGTGGTCACGCCCTGGCTCACCTTCGGCGTCAGGTCCGGCGTGGACAGGAGGGCCCGGTCGTCGTGGGTGTGGGCGTCGATGAAGCCCGGCGCGACGATGCGGTCGGCGGCGTCGATCTCGCGGGCCCCGGGGGCGCCGCCGAGGTCGCCCACGGCGATGATGCGGTCCCCGGCGATGCCGACGTCGGCCCGACGGCGCGCGGCGCCGGTCCCGTCGATCACGAGCCCGTGGCGGAGGACGAGCTCGATGTCGGTCAGGCGGCCGGCCATCAGGCGGGCGGGTGGCGAGCGCCCCCGTGCGCGGCGAGAAGCTCGAGGCGGGTCGCCATAGTCCCACGGATAGTGCGCCCGGAATTCATCGTCCGTCAACACCACGGGCGGGAGCCTGGCCGCTCCTGCTCACTGGGTCCGGCTGTCGGAAATTGCCCGAAAATCCGCCACCACCACCGCCCGGGCACGGCGGTCTCGCGGCTAAGTAGCGGTGCGTAAACGTATTGCCGGTGGCATTGTCCTTGCGTCATCTCTCTCCGTGATCGGAGAGACGGGGGGAAACGCGATGGGCGGTCCGTGGAAGAGCCGGGAGTTCGATGCGAGGGCATGGCGGCCGCCGGCTCCCCGGGTGGACGCGCGGGCCGAGGCTCTCCCGGCCGGAGCGCTCGCCGAGGTGGCCGTGGTGGCCGCGTACGTCGTGTCGGTGGTGGCGAGCCTGCTGGTTCTGCTCGTCGTCCTGAAGCAGGGCTGGTAGGGGCTGGAGGATGGCGATGGACCGACGGGAGCCGAGCCAGGAGATGCGCGGAACGCTGGCTCCGTGCCTGGTGGCGCTGGGCCTGATCCTGCTCGCGTTCTGGGTCTCCGACGTGACCCCGGGCCAGCCCGTGCCGGAAGAGCAGCCCTGGGTCGCCCCGCTCCGGGCCGTCGACGAGGCCCTGGCCCGGCAGAGCGTGTCCGCTTCGGAGCGTCTGTGGCACGACGCGTACGGTCACGCCGTGGCGAGCCGACGCTGGGACGGGATGGTGGCGGTGGGCGACGCGTCGCTGCGCATCGGCCGGCTCGCCGGGCGCCGGGCGGCGGCGGAGGCCCGGGCCCGTCAGGCCTACCTGGTGGCGCTCTACCGGGCGCGCCAGCAGCAGGCGGTGGAAGGGGCGCTGCGGACGGCCCAGGCGTTCGCCGATCTCGGCGACCGCGAAGTGGCCGAGCAGTGCCTGCGGGTGGCGCGGGACTTGGCGGCGCAGGCGGGCGATGCGGAGGCCGACGCGCGCGTGCGCGCCCTGGCTGGTCGATTGGCCGCGCGCTAGGTGAGGGTGATGGGAGCTGCCATGGGTGAGGCGATCACCGAGAGCGCGCACTACGTGGCGGTGGTCCGGGGCGGCGGCACCGACCTGTTCCTGATCCAGGGGGGCCGGCTCGAGGCGTCCGGCATGGTCTCGATCCTGTGGGACCGCCGGGCCGAGACCGAGGCCGCCGGCGCGCGACCGGCGGGAGCGCTGAGCGCGGCGCGGCGCCGGGCGTTCCGGATCCTCTCTCGCGTTTTCTAGCGGTCGGCTCCGTGACTGCGCTCCTGGCCTATCTCGCCGTCCTCGTCGCCATCGTCGCCGGGCGTGGCTGGGCGCTGGCGCGGGTGCTGGGCGACCGCTATACCCTCGCCTCGCTGATCTACGACGTGACGGCGTTCGGCGTGCTGCTGGCCGGGCTCCGCCTCTTCGATCGGCTGGTGAACGCCTGGCTGTCGCGTCAGGCGTCGCGGGCCACGTGATCGGCTCCGCGGCGCTCCGGGTTCACCTCGCGAGGGGATCGGGGCGAAGCTGGAACTTCACGACCTTGCTCCTCGTCCCCTTGCCGCCTTCGACGTGGAACGGGGTCCGGGTGGCGTAGGCCGACCACAGGCCTTTGCCCTTCCAGCCGGCATCGGGATCGTCGATGCGCCCGTCCAGCCATTTGGCGTAGAAGCCCATGGGATAGGGGACGGTGGTGTCCCGATCCATGTGGAAATTGACCGGCGCTCTTCCGACCTGATCCAGCCACGCCTCTCGCCGGAATGGTCACTGGACGTGGACGATGACCGTCGACATTGACGATCGGTGTTCGAACGCAGCATCGGCGGGCA
>DASYQW010000259.1 GCA_036005065.1 Candidatus Methylomirabilota bacterium
ACTTACACCGCCGAGGGCGTCCCGCGCGCCATGCTCCGGACGGCCGCATTCATCACCACGCTTCGCCGCGAGGACGCGGTGGGCTGTTCGCCGCGACAGGCCCCACCCGCTCGCGGGCCTTCACGAATAATCCGGGCTAGGCCGGCTGGGGGATCGGCTCCCGGAGACGGGCGAAGACGCGGTCCAGGGCGGCGAGCGTCGCCTCGACCTCCCGCTCCGCGTGCACGGTCGACACGTAGAACCGGCCGTCGGGGAGGACGTGCAGCCCTTCCTCCAGGGCGCGGAAGAGGAAGCGGCCGAGCAGCTCGGTATCGTCGTCGAGCGTGTCGCGGTAGTCGAGGAGCGGGGCGCACGTCGTGAAGTGCAGGGCGAAGGCCGCGCCGAACCCGCAGACCTGGAGCGGAAGGCCGTGCGCGCGCGCCCGCTCGCGGATGCCGTCGATCAGGGTCCGCCCGAGCGCGTTGGCCCGGACCAGGGACGCGCCGTCGTCGCGCTCGAGCTCGGCCAGGGTCGCGTCGGCCACCGCCAGTGACAGCGGGTTCCCGTTGAACGTCCCGCCGAAGGCGACCCCGCTCGTGAAGAGCTGCTCCATGATCGCCCGGCGGCCGGCGACCACGCTGAGCGGCGCGCCGCCCCCGACCGCCTTGCCGAAGGTGGCGAGGTCCGGCACCACCCCGTAAGCCCCCTGGGCCCCGCGGAGCGCGATCCGGAACCCCGTGATCACCTCGTCGAAGATCAGGAGGGCGCCCTCGCGCCGGCAGAGGTCGCGGACGCCCTCCAGGTAGCCGGGCACCGGCGTGAGACAGCCGCTGTTGCAGAGGACGGGCTCCATCATGACCGCGGCGATCTGGCCGGGCCGGCGGCGGAACGTCTCGGCGAGGATGTCGAGACGGTTCCAGGGCGCCACCACCACGTTGTCGGCGGCGTTCGGCACCTGCCCCAGCGAGCCGAGCGTCACGTGCGGCGCCTCGCGCGGCCCGAGCCCTTCGAGCCCGGGGTGATAGCTCAGGAGGGCCCCGTCGATCCAGCCGTGATAGTGGCCTTCGAACTTGAGGACGAGAGGGCGTCCCGTGGAGGCGCGGGCCAGCCGATGGGCGAGCTGCACGACCTCGCTCCCGCTCGAGCTGAACGCCACCCGCTCGGCGCAGGGGACGATGCGCTGGAGGCGCTCGGCGACCGCGATTTCGAGCTCGTGCTGGGCCCCGTAGGAGAGCGGCCGCTCGGCGGCCCGGCGCACGGCCTCCACGTGCGCCGGATGGGCGTAGCCGAGGATCATCGGACCCCAGGCGAGACTGTAATCGATGTACTCGTGGCCGTCGACGTCCGTGAGGCGAGGCCCTTGGCCTCCCGTGAAGTAGAGCGGGACCGGGGCCTTGGCCCGGATCGGGCTCGAGACCCCGCCCGCCAGCGATTGCCGAGCGCGCTGGAGCAGCGCCCGCGAGCGATCCCAGGTGCGACTCATCGACCGCCTCCCTTGGGTGTCCGATCTGCCCCGGCCATCCCGGGCGGCGAGGCCTCCCTCACCAACCCGTCGCCCAGCCGTTCCGGCGTGGGTCGGCACCGCCCAGCAGCCAGCCGGTTCGCCGGTCCCGCATCACCGCCTGCACGCCGCCGACGCGCATCGACCAGGCCCCGAGCGGCTCGAGGGCGTAGCCGCGCTCGACGAGGTCCCGCCGTGTCGCCTCGGGCACCCGCGACTCGACGCGCAGGGTCGCGGCCGGGAGCGGGTCGATGGCCTCGTCGGCCCACCGGAACCGGGGGGCGCCGATGGCGTCCTGGATGTTGAGGCCGAAGTCGAGCATATTGGCGACCACCTGCACCGTGGTGACGAGGATGCCGTAGCTGCCGGGCGTCCCCACCGTCGCCCAGAATTCGCCGTCCCGGAAGAGGTGGAGCGGGGCCACCGGCCACTCGTGCTTTTTCCGGGGCTGGAGCACGTTCGGGTGCCCGGGCGTCGAGCTGGTCCAGTGGAGCGCGTTGTTGAGGGCGATGCCGGTCCCGCGGGCGACCACGCCGCTGCCGAAGCCTCCGCCGAGGCTGTGGGTGATGCTGACGGCCAGGCCGCTCGCGTCGCAGGCCGCGAGGTGTGTCGTCGACGCCGTCCGCGCGCCCCCGTCGGTGGCGCTCCGGGTCGGCGCCGCCGGCTCGCCCGGCCGGCGCTCGAGACGCGCGCGCATCTCGGCCCGCAGCTCCTGGGTCCGCCCGGCGCCGAGCAGGCGCTCGACCGGCACCGACACGAAGGCGGGATCGCCGACGAACCGGTCAGTGTCCATGCGGGCCGCGCGTGATGCCTCGGCGACGATGGCGAGGTGGTCGGGCCCGAGGTGCGGCAGGCCGCCGAGCTCCCACCCGGCCATGCCGTTCAGCGTCTCCAGGATCTGAATCCCGCTCGAGGGAGGCGGCGGCGCGAAGACCTGGACGCCGCGATACGTCGTCACCAGCGGCTCGCTCCACGCGAGCGTGGCCGGATACGCCTCGAGATCGCCGAGTGTCACGAGCCCGCCGAGCGTCGCCAGGTCGCGGGTGATCGCCTCCGCCAGGGCGCCTTCGTAGAAGGCGGCGATCCCCTCCCGCGCGATCGTGCGGAAGCTCGCCGCCAGGTCCGGCTGGACCAGTGCCATCCCGACGTCGGGGGGACGTCCCCCGTGGAGGTAGACCCGGGCTGCCTCCGGGTTCAGGCGCTCCCAGTGCTCGTCGAACATCTGCCGGTCGAAGACCGTCATCGGGACGCCGCCCTCGGCCAGCTCGATGGCGGGCTCGAGCGCGTCGGCCAGCGACACGGTGCCGTGGTCGGCGAGGACGCGGGCCCAGCCGGCCAGGTTCCCCGGCACGGCGACCGACAGGGGCCCGCGATCCCGCGCGGTCTGCGAGAGCTTCGCCGGGCTGGCTCCGTCCGGTGCCCGCCCGAGGAAGTCGAGGACGCGGGGCGTTCGCCCTGGCGCCGAGAGCATGAGGACGCCGCAGCCGGCCATCCCGGACATGTACGGCTCGACCACCCCGATGGCAGCCGCAGCCGCCACGATCGCGTCGACCGCGTTGCCGCCGCGGGCGAGCATCCGGAGCCCCGCCTGGGTGGCCAGGGGGTTCGCGGTCGCCACCATGCCGCGGCGCCCCAGCGCCACGGGCCGGAGTCCGAACTTGTTGGCATAGCTCTCGTGCGCCATGGCGTCCTCTCCTCCGCGGAGTTCAGGTCACGGGGCTCGGCGAGGTCTCCCGGAGCATCGTCAGCGGCACGCAGGCCAGCCCCACGCCGGCCAGCACGGCGTAGAGGGCGAGAGGCGACGCCCAGGCCAGGATCGATGTCGCGAGCACGGGGCCGATGAACGCCGCGCCGATACGCGCCGAGTTGACGAGCCCGATCGCCTGCCCCCCACCATACTGGACGATTCGCGTCGCCACCAGGGGGAACACGGGGGCGATGCACAGCACCTGGAGGAACCGCACGAACGTGTACAGGCCGGCCGAGCCGACGGCGGCCAGGGCGGCCAGGCAGAGCGATGATGTCACCATGAGCGCGGTGACCAGGCGCCGCTCGGCGAACGCCTCGGCCAGGCGCGGGGTCGCGAGTGAGCCGAGGGCCGCCGCGGCGCCCGAGGCGAAGGCGACGACACCGGCCATCTGGAGCGTGTCGGAATCCGGCACGCCGAGCCCGGGCAGGATCTGGGGCAGGATCGAGGTCAGAAAGAAGATCTGGGTCGAGCCGACGAGCACGATGAAGACGGCGACCGCCACGTCGCGGACGGGCAGGCGTCCCTCGCGCGGCCGGGCCCTCAGGACGTCGACGGGGATGACCACGCCCCAGCGGACCAGGCTGCCACACCCGACCAGGATCAGCCCCCCGATGACGAACGAGGTGCGGAAGCCGATCGAGGCGGCCGTGACCGCCCCCGCCAGGGGCCCGATCACCTGGCCGACGGTCATGGCCGATTGGACCGCGGCGACCTCCCGGCGCACCGCGCTGCCGTCGGACGAGCGGCCGGCCATCATGAACGCGAAGGTGGAGGCGGCACCCATGAAGCCCAGGACGAGCCGCGCCAGAAACAGCTCGACCAGTGTCCGCGCGATCGCCATGCCGAAGAAGCCGACGGCCTGCAGGAGCTGGGTCCACAGGTAGTAGGTCTTCGGATTGCCGTCGGCCGACAGCCGTGCCCACGCGGGCGACGTGACGACGGTGACCAGGGAGCTGATCCCGAGGATCCACCCCGTCCACCAGAGTGTCGTCACCGGGTCCAGCGTGCTGATCGCCTGAACGTGGAACGGCAGGCTCACGAAGACGAACGACCAGGCGAAGCTGCCCAGGAACATGGCGACGGGAAGGACGCGGAGTCCCGAACCCGCCACGGGACCGCGGGTCAATTCACCCTGGAGGGGAGCGGCGGAGCTCCGCCCCCAGACCCCCCCACCACATTCATTGCGCAGTGGGAGGCGAGGATCGCTGGTGGGCGGCCGGTCATCGCACGAGCCAGGTGGCGAGCGCCAGGAACAGCCCCATCGAGACGACGTCGGTCGCGGTCGTCAGGAAGATGCTGGAGGCGGTGGCCGGATCCGCCCCGAGCCTCTGGAGCGTGAGCGGCACCACCGCGCCGCATACGCCGCTCACGACACAGCTCCCGATCATCGCCAGCAGCACGACGATGCCGAGGATCACCGCGTGCGGGTTCTGCTGCGCGACCGCCACCACCAGCATCCCGGCCCCGGCGGTCATCCCCACCAGGGCGCCGTTCAAGAGCCCGAGGAAAGCCTCTTTGAGGACGAGGACCTTTCCCTTGCCGATCCGGAGCTCGCCCAGCGTCAGGCCTCGGAGCGTCACGGCCAGGGCCTGGCAGCCGGTGTTGCCCGACTGCCCGGCCAGAACCGGGAGGAACACGGCGAGGATCACCAGCCGATCGATCGTGGACTGGAATGTGCCCACGACGGCGGCGGCCAGGAACGCCGTCAACAGGTTGAGCTGGAGCCAGGGGTGGCGGAACTTGAGGCTGCGCCACCACGGGGTGACCAGGCGCTCCTCCTTCTCGACGCCGACCATGCTGCCCGGCTGGGCGCTCAACTCGAGGGCCTGCTGCTCGAAGAGCGTCTGGCCGCGGATGATGCCGACCAGCCGCCCGTCCGTGTCGCACACGGGATAGACGGGATAGTGTCGCTTGAGGACCTCCCGCATGGCATCCAGGAGCGACATCTCCGGACGCAGGAAGAACGGGTTCGGGAGCATGACCTCCCGGATCCGCCGGTCGTCGTCGGCGAAGAGTAGCTCCCGGAAGACGAGGATGCCCAGGAGCCGCCCGCCGGGGTCGGTCACGAAGCCGTAGGTGATGAACGCCTTCCGCACGAGCTCCCGCAGCCGGTTCACCGTCTGCTTTACGGTCAGATCCGGGCCGAAGATGGCGAGCGGGTGCTCCATCAGCCGGCCGACCGTGTCTTCCGGATACGCGTGGTTCCGTACCCACTGCCCGCCGCGCTCCGGCGGCGCCGTCTCGAGGATGCGGCGGCGGCGCTCCTCCGGGAACTCCCACAGGATCTCGACCGCGACCGTCGGGATCTGCATGGCGAGCACCTGGACGACCACCTCGTCCGGCTCGGGCTCGAGGAGCTGGTAGGCCTCGTAGGGCCCGCGCTGCAGCACCTCGGCGTGGAGGCGCGTGATCGGGCTATCGTCGCCCGATGCCGGCGTCCGCGTCATGGAGGCGTGGGTCTCTGGCATAGCGTGGCTCCCGTTCAGCGGTGTCGGCTCACTCCTCACGCTCCGCGAGCGTCGCTCCGGCCGCCCGCCGTGTCACCCAGAAATGGTCGGGCCGGCGGCTCAGCCGTTCGGCCAGGAGCCGCTCGGCCCGCGCCACCTCACCGGCCCGGAAGCACGCCTCCAGCAGGGTGTCGTGGAAGACATCCCGCTGCGCGCGGCTTCCGCCCAGTTCCCTGATCCGCGGGCCGAGAGGCTCGATCCGCTCGATGGTGCGCCGATAGTCCCCGGCCGCGAACGCGTGGCATCCCTCGATCAGGGGCACGGCGAGGCCGGCCGTCAGGCCGGCCGGATCCCTGGCTGTGCGCTCGCGCAGCCGCGCGAGCTGGCGGTCGGCCGTCGCCCAGTCACCTCCGGCGGCCAGAGCCATGCCGAGGTGCACGACGTGGAACAGGAGGCCCTGCCGGTCCAGACGCTGGCGCGCGATCTCGACGAACGGGCGCCAGCGCTCGCCGACCGGGATCCCGCAGAGCTCGAGCCGCCACAGAAGCGAGATCGAGTCGTGAAGCTCGCCGGCCAGCGAGGACGGGGCGCGCTCGAAGACGCTCCGCGCGAGCCGGTCG
Source organism: Candidatus Methylomirabilota bacterium (assembly GCA_036005065.1). Taxonomy (NCBI): domain Bacteria; phylum Methylomirabilota (SeqCode); species Candidatus Methylomirabilota bacterium. Next base: position 6,298 of record DASYQW010000259.1, read on the forward strand.
GCGCGCGCGTAGTCACCGGCCGCGAGGTGCAGGAGCGCGAGGTGCCAGAGCAGGTGGCCGCGGAACCACCCGAGGCCGCGGCAGGGATGGATCGCGGCCGGGAGCCGGCTGAGTCCGGCGTCGAACGTGCCGGTCTCGTAGAGACCGTGGGCCAGCGCGTGGACGGCCCAGGCGTCCCGCGGGTTCCGGGCGATCGCGGCCTCGGCGGCCCGCATGGCTTCGGGGAACCGGTCGTGCTCCTCGAGCGCGAAGGCGTGGAGTCCCAGGAGGAAGGACGTCTCCGGGGAGTGGGGCAGCAGGGTCGAGGTGAGCTCGAGCATCTCGGGGAAGCGGCCCTGCCAGAACCAGATGAAGTAGAGGCGCTGGGCCACGACGAGGTCCCGGGGGAAGGCCGCGAGATGCGCGCGCATCGTCCGCTCCGCGTCGGGCAGCCGGCCGCCGACCAGGTGCGCCAGGGCCTCGACGTGCCCCCGCTCCCGCTCGGTCACGCCGGCCGCCGCCGCTCGCGCGGTCTCGAGGGCCGCCCGCGCCTCGGCGAAGCGCTCGTCGAAGAAGAGGCAGACTCCGACGCCGGCGTGGGCCAGGGCGAGCCCCGGGTCGTGCGCGGCCGCCGTCTGGAACAGCCCGAGGGCCTGGTCTTCCCAGCCGAGCAGTGCCGTCACCGCGCGGTCGTAGGTCTCGGCGGCGGTGGCGGACGCCGCCGAGAGGGGGAGACCGTGGGCGTCGCGGCGCATGCCGCGTATGTTAACAGACGGTGCCCGCGCAGTGGCCCAGGAACTCGACGGCGCGCCGCTCCGCCCACGAGCTCGCGCGCCCGCGCCACCGGCCGTCGATGAACCCCGCGTGCCCGCCTCGCCGCGGGACCTCGACCCGGACCGCCGCCGGCAGGGTGGTCGGATCGGGCAGAGACTCGGCCGGGACCAGCGGATCGTCGAGGGCGTTGATCAGGAGGGTCGGCCGCCGGATCCGGCCGAGATACGGGCCCGAGCTGGCCCGCGTCCAGTAGTCCCGCTCGTCGGCGAAGCCGTGGAGCGGCGCCGTCACCGCGCGATCGTACTCGGCGAAGGTCCGGGCGCGCCGGACGGCCGTGAGGTCGACGAAGCCCGGGTACACGTCCGCCTTCAGCCGGACCTTCCGGCGGAGCGTGCGCAGGAAGTTCGCCGTGTAGACCACGCGCGCCAGGCCGCGGTCGAGGCGGCGCGCGCAGGAGGCGAGATCGAAGGGGACCGAGATCCCGACGGCCCCGACGAGCTCCGGCGGCGCGTCCGGGCCGCGCTCGCCCAGCCACTTGAGGAGCACGTTCCCGCCGAGCGAGACCCCGGCGGCGCCGATGCGGATCCCGGGTTCCCGCTCGACGAGGGACCGGACGACCGCGTCGAGATCCCCGGTGTCGCCCGAGTGATAGAAGCGCGGAAGCCGGTTCAGCTCGCCGCTGCAGGAGCGGAAATTGAGCGCGACCCCGCGCCAGCCGCGATCGGCCGCCGCGCGGAACAGCCCCGTGACGTAGTGGGAGCGGGCCGAGCCCTCCAGGCCGTGAAGGACGAGCAGGAGCGGCTGCCCCGGCGCGCCGTCGGCCCAATCCAGATCGACGAAGTCGCCGTCGCCGGTCGGGACGCGCTCGCGCGAGAGGGGCAGGCGCGCGCGGCGGAAGAGCGGACCCCACACCGTTTGCAGGTGCCGGCTCCGACACCACCAGGAGGGCCGGAAGGACGGCGGCTCGCCGGGGCCGACCTCGTCTCCGAGCCAGACGGACGTCGGAGCCCGTAGGGTCAATCGCGCACCGCGTGAAGCCTCACCCTCACGCATTGAGTGTCCGCTCCGAGCGCCGGCTTTGCCGGCGCAACCTGTCCTGTGGGTGGGTGTGGGAGGGGGCCGTCTCCATGACCTAGCCCGGATTATTCGTGAAGGCCCGCGAGCGGGTGGGGCCTGTCGCGGCGAACAGCCCACCGCGTCCTCGCGGCGAAGCGTGGTGATGAATGCGGCCGTCCGGAGCATGGCGCGCGGGACGCCCTCGGCGGTGTAAGT
>DASYQW010000260.1 GCA_036005065.1 Candidatus Methylomirabilota bacterium
ACCGGCTGGGCGTGGACGTGGGCGGCACCTTCACCGACTTGGTCCTGGTGGGGCCGGACGGGCAGGCCTTGACGCACAAGGTGCTGTCGACGACGGCGAACTACGCCGAGGGCATCGTCGCCGGCGTCCGCGCCCTGCTGGCCGAGGCCGGGGTGGCGCCGGCGGCGGTGGGCGACGTCGTCCACGGGACCACCGTGGCGACCAACGCCATCCTCGAGCACCGCGGGGCCCGGACGGGTCTGATCACCACGGCCGGGTTCCGGGACATCCTGGAGATCCGGCGTCTCCGGATGCCGCGCCTCTACGACATGGACTTCGAGCGGCCGGCGCCGCTGGTGCGGCGGCGCTGGCGCCGCGAGGTCGGCGAGCGGATGAACCATCGCGGGGAGATCGTGCAACCGCTCGATCGGGCCGGCGCGGCGGCCGCGGTCGATCGCCTGATCGCCGAGGGCGTCGAGTCCATCGCGGTGTGCCTGCTCCACGCCTACGCGAACCCGGCGCACGAGCGGGCCCTCGGCGCCCTGGTCCGGGAGCGCGCGCCCGGAGTCTCCCTCACCCTCTCGTCGGACATCCTCCCGGAGATCCGCGAGTTCGAGCGGACGAGCACGGCGGTGGCGAACGCCTACGTGATGCCGATCATGGACCGCTACCTCGAGCGCCTGGCCTCGGATCTCACCACCCTGGGCGTCGACGGCGCCCTCCTCGTGATGCAGTCCAATGGCGGCATCATGACCGCCGACGGGGCCCGCCGGCGACCGGTCCACGTGATCGAGTCGGGGCCGGCGGCGGGGGTGATCGCCACCGCCGCCCTGGCGCGGCGGACCGGGCTCTCCAACGTCATCAGCATCGACATGGGCGGGACCACGGCCAAGGCCTCGATCATCGAGGGCGGAGAGATCAAGCGGACGGGGGAATACGAGATCGGCGGCAGCGTGTCGCAGGGCAGCCGGCTGAACAAGGGCGGGGGCTATCTCCTGCGGGTCCCCGCCATCGACATCGCGGAGGTGGGCGCCGGCGGCGGCAGCCTCGTGAGCCTCGATCCCGCCGGGGCGCTCCGCGTCGGACCGGAGAGCGCCGGAGCCCTGCCCGGACCCGTGTGTTACGACCTCGGGGGCACGCAGGTGACGTTGACCGACGCCAACGTCTGCCTCGGCTATCTCCACCCCGAGCGGCTCGCCAGCGGGCTTCCGCTTCGCGCCGGTCCGGCGCGTTCGGCGCTGGCCGCGCAGATCGCGGCGCCCCTGGGCCTGCCGCTCCTGGAGGCGGCCCACGGCGTATACCTCCTCGGGTGCGCCGGGATGGCGCGCGCGGTCCGGGCCGTGACGATCGAGCGCGGGCGGGACCCGCGGGACTTCACCATCGTCGCCTTCGGCGGGAACGGGCCGCTGTTCGCCGCCGAGATGGCGCGCTCGCTCGAGATCGGCCGCGTCCTCGTCCCCCCGGCCCCCGGTGTCTTCAGCGCCATCGGGCTCCTCGAGGCCGACGTCGAGCACCACCTCGTGCGGACCTACCTCCGCCCGCTGGCGGCCGTCAAGCCGGGCGAGCTGGCGGCCGCCCTGGCCGATCTCGAAGAGGAAGCGGAGACGCTGGTGCGCGCGGAGGGCTTCCGGGGGCCGGTGGAGACCGCCCGGGCCGCCGACTTGAAGTACCAGGGGCAGTCGTTCGAGCTCACGGTGCCCCTGCCGGACGAGTGGACGGTGGACGACGTGCCGCGGCGGCTCGCGGCGGCCTTCGGACGGGAGCACGAGCGGACGTACGGCCACAAGGCGGACGACGACCCGATCCAGATCGTGAACCTCCGCCTGACGGTGCGGCTGCCGCGCCCCGCCGAGCGCCCGACTCTCCGGGCCGCGGGACGGGCCCCGGCGAGCCGTGAGACACGGCCGGCCTACTTCGGGCCGGCCGACGGGAGCCGACCGACGCCGGTGATCGGCCGGCTCGACCTCGCGGGCGCGGGCCGCCCGGGCCCGCTCCTGATCGAGGAGTACGACGCGACGACGCTCGTGCCGCCTGACGCGACCGCCGAGCTCGATGCCTGGGGGAACATCGTGATTACCACGGGAGCCTGACGATGGGGAGCCGCGACCTCAGCGACCCGATCCTGCTCGAGCTGATCCGGAACGCGCTCGACGCGACCGTGGAGGAGATGGCCATCGCGCTCGTCCGCACGGCCTACTCCAACAACCTCAAGAACTCGATGGACATGTCCTGCGCCCTGTGCGACGCCGACGGACGCCTGATCGCCCAGGGGCTCACCCTTCCGCTCCACCTGGGCTCGGTGCCCGACGCGATGGCCCACGTGCGGCGGAAGTTCGCCGGGCGGATCGACCCCGGCGACGTGTTCATCCTCAACGACCCCTACGCGGGCGGCACCCACCTGCCCGACTTCTACATCGTCAAGCCGACCTTCCTGGAGGGGGAGCTAGTCGGCTGGGCCACCAGCATCGGCCATCAGCTCGACGTCGGCGGGAAGACGCCGGGAGGAAACGGGTGCGACGCGACCGAGATCTTCCAGGAAGGCCTCCGCATCCCGCCGCTCAAGCTCTACGCGGCCGGCCGGCCGGTGGAGGCCCTCTTCGAGCTGATCGAGCGCAACGTCCGCGTCCCGCGCCAGGTGCTGGGCGACGTCCGGGCCCAGCTCGCGGCCTGCGAGGCGGGCGAGCGGGCCTATCTGAAGCTCCTGGCCCAGCACGGCCCGGAGCGGTTCGCCGCCTGCACGACGGCGCTGCTCGACCAGGCGGAGCGGCTCGCGCGGACCGCCATCCGCGCCATGCCGCCCGGCAGCTACACCTTCACCGACTACCTCGACGACGACGGGATCGATCCGGACCCGATCACGCTCACCGTGCGGCTCACCGTCGCCGGCGACCGCATCATCGCCGACTTCACCGGCTCGGCCCCGCAGGTGAAGGGCGGCATCAACTCCCCGCTCCCCTTCACCAAGTCGGCGGTCTACGCCGCCGTGCGCCACCTCATCGGCGGCGAGCCGCCGAACAACGAGGGGTACTTCCGCCCCATCGAGGTGATCGCGCCGCCGGGGACCATCGTCAACCCGGTGCCGCCAGCGGCGGTGGCGGCCCGGGGCCTGACCGGCTTCCGGATGGCCAACGTGCTCTTCGGCGCCCTGGCCCAGATCGCGCCCGACCGGGTCTTCGCCTGTGAGGTGGGCGGCGACACCGGGGTCAGCATCGGGGGATATGACGCCGAGCGCCGGCCGTTCGTCTTCCTGGAGTTTCTCTTCGGCTCCTGGGGCGGCCGGCCGAACAAGGACGGCGTCGACGGCAACAGCAGCTCGGTCGTCAACTTCTCGAACAATCCCGTCGAGGTCATCGAGTCGGAGTACCCGATCGCCATCGAGCAGTACGGCTTCGTGCCGGACACGGGCGGCCCCGGGCGGTTCCGCGGCGGCCTCGCCCTGGTCCGGCAGTACCGGTTCCTGGAGACGGAGGGCACGCTGCAGCTCCGGACCGACCGCCGGCGCTTCCTGCCCTACGGGCTGCAGGGCGGCCGGCCTGGGACCCCGTCCCGGAACGTGCTCACCCCGCGGGCGGTCACCGAGCTCCCCGGGAAGTGCACGGTCACGATCCGGCGCGACGACGTCTTCCGCCACGTCCTGGCCGGCGCCGGCGGCTTCGGTGATCCCCTGGACCGAGACCCGGAGCGCGTGCTCCGGGACGTGCTCGAGGAGAAGATCACGCCCGCCTATGCCCGGCGGGAGTACGGCGTGGTGATCGACGAGGCGACGGACGCGGTGGGGGCCGACGCGACGCGGGAGCTCCGAGCCGCGATGCGGACCGCCACACTCCCGCGATGAGACGCGTCACCGCGGGGAAAGATGAAGGAGAGTCCCCCATGACGAAGGACACGACACGGCGCGACTGGATCGCCACGACGTTTGTCGGCTTGAGCCTGCTGGTCGCGGCCCCGTCGCCGTCGTGGGCCGCCGACCCGTTCGACGAGCCCGCGAAGACGGTCAACAGCGCCGCAGCCACTCCGGCAGGACAGTCGCGCGTCGCCTCGCGGATGGCCAGCGAGCTCAACGCGTCTCTGGGGCGCAACGCATATTCGGCCGCCTCGCTCACGGCCCAGCAGGCGCAGACCGGCTGGGGCTGGGGCGAGGTGATGATCGCGAATCGTCTGGCCCAGGCCATCAGCCAGAAGACGGGCGTGTCGCTGAGCACGGCCCTGGACAAGGTCACCACCGCGCGGCAGCAGGGCTCGGGATGGGGAGCCATCGCGAAGTCGTATGACCTGAAGGTGGGCCCCCTCGTGAGCGAGATGAACAAGAGCGCGAAGGCGGTGGACAGGGCTGCCAAGGCCTCGGACAAGGCGCAGGACAAGGCCGCCAAAGCCGGCGAGAAGGCCCAGGCCGGCGTGGGCGGCGGCAAGGGCGGTCCGGACAAGGGGGCTGACAAGAGCAGCGGGGACAAGGGCGGCGACAAGGGCGGTGGCGACAAGGGCGGCGGCGACAAAGGCGGCGGCGACAAAGGCGGCGGAAAGGGCCACTAGGGACGACCCAACGCGGCCGCGAGGGCGAACCGGACGGCCACGGGGCCTCCGACGGAAGGGGTGCCGCCCCACCGGCGCCCGACCGCGATGGTGTTCCAGAACTACGCGCTGTTCCCGCACCTGGATGTCCTCTCCAACATCGC
>DASYQW010000261.1 GCA_036005065.1 Candidatus Methylomirabilota bacterium
CGATGATGACGTCCTCCCCCTGCTTCCAGTTCACGGGGGTGGCCACCTTGTGCTTCGCCGTCAGCTGGCAGGAATCCAGCAGCCGCAGCACTTCGTCGAAGTTGCGGCCCGTGCTCATCGGATAGGTCAGCATCGCCTTGATCTTCTTGTCCGGCCCGACGACGAACACCGACCGCACGGTCGCGTTGTCGGCCGCGGTGCGGCCCTGCGCGGTGGTGCCGGAATCCTCCGGCAGCATGTCGTAGGCCTTGGCCACCTTCAGCTCAGGGTCGCCGACCAACGGGTAGTTGACGGCGTGTCCCTGCGTCTCCTCGATGTCCTTGGACCACTTCTCGTGATCGGGGACCGAATCCACGCTGAGGCCGATGATCTTGCAGTTGCGCTTGTCGAATTCCGGCTTCAGCCCCGCCATGTACCCGAGCTCGGTCGTGCAGACCGGGGTGAAGTTCTTCGGATGGGAGAACAGAATGGCCCAGCCGTTGCCGATCCATTCGTGGAAATTGATGCGACCTTGCGTGCTGTCCGCGGTAAAGTTGGGAGCTTCGCTGTTGATTCTCAACGCCATGACTCACCTCCGCTTCGTGTGAACGGTTCGTACGTGGAAGACCCGTGGGACAACGGGGGCTGACACTTCCTGCCGACCTGCCGGCCGCCCAGGCACCCATTAACTACCTCCGGGCGCCCAGCCCGTCAAGGGGAGCTCTCCGGTAGTGGGTCAGCCTCGTTCGAGCCTGGTCGCCCGGCCGGGTATAGGATGGATCCAGCGGTCCTGCGGGTCTCCTAGGGAGGGCGCATGTTTCAGCCGAACGAGCGAGTGACGGTGGATCTCTCTGGCCTCACCATCCAGGGGGTCTCATTCAGCCAGAACGTGCAGAAGGCCCTCGGGACCATCGTGGAGCAGGTCTCCGCCGACCCGCCCGTCTACAAGGTGGAGCTCCTGTTCAGCTTCAAGGGCGTCAAGCGGGTGGAGGTTTCGGAGGAGCGGATCCATCGGAGCTGACCATGGCTGATGACCGCGATCGCATCGCCGAGTTCAAGGAAGTGGCCGCGCTGATGCCGGACGATCCCGTCGTCCGCTTCGGTCTGGCCGGCGCCTACCTCGACGCCGGGCAGGCCGAGAGCGCCGTCCTCGAGTACGAGGAGACGATCCGGCTCAAGCCCGATTACTCCGCCGCCCATCGCGGCCTCGGGCGGGCGCTGGAGCGGGCCGGACGACGCGAGGCGGCCCTGGCCGCCTACCGGACGGGACTCGAGGTGGCCACGCAGACCGGCGACCTTCAGACGAAAAAAGAGATCGAGGTCTTCCTCCGCCGGCTGGACCCACCCACCCGCTGAGCTGCCGCATGCCCTGGGACAAGCGCCTCGAGCCGTTCCTGGATCGCTACCCAGCCCTCCGCGCCATCGGCAACACGCCGCTCGTACCCGTGCACATCTTCGGCGACGAGCTGCCGGGCGTGGAGGTCCTGGCGAAGATGGAATGCCTCAACCCGGGCGGCTCGCTCAAGGACCGCCCCGTCTTGCGCATGCTCCTCACGGCCCTGACGGAGGGACGGCTGTACCCCGGGAAGACCATCCTGGACAGCTCCTCGGGCAACGCGGGCATCGCGTACGCGATGGTGGGTCGCATCCTCGGCTATCCGGTCGAGATCGTCATCCCCGACAATGCCAGCACCGAGCGCAAGAAACGGATGCTGGCCCACGGCGCTTCGCTCGTGTATACGGACGCCCTGAAGGGCTACGATGAAGCGTTGCGGGAGGTGCACCGCCGCTCCGAGGCCGATGCCCGGCGCTATTTCTTCTGTGACCAGTACAGCAACGACGACAACTGGCGCGCCCACTACGAGACGACCGCCGTCGAGATCCTCGAGCAAACCGGGGGCCGGCTCACCCATGTCATCGCCGGGGTGGGCACGGGTGGCACGGTGACGGGCCTGGGGAGGCGCTTGAAGGAATACGACTCGAAGATCCGCGTGATCTGCGTGCTGCCTGAGGTATTTCCGGGGATCGAAGGCCTCAAGCCGCTCGGGGGTCCGGAGGATATCGTCCCCGCCATCCTGGACGAAGGGGTCATCGACGAACGGATCCCCGTGACGAGTGATGAGGCCTACCGGATGTGTGGGCGGCTGGCCCGCGCGGGCTTTTTTGTCGGCCAGTCCTCCGGCGCCTACATGGTGGGGATCGAACGCATCGCCCGTCGCGAGCGAGCCGGACGCTTCGTGACCTTGTTCAACGACCTGGGAGAGCGCTACTTCTCGACCCGTCTCTGGGACTAGAGCGAACCTGGAGGGCTGGTCATGGCCAAGCCGAAGCCACCTCCGCCGCCGCCTCCTCAACCCAGGGCCGGTGATGTCGTCGTGCTGCGCCAGAGCCAGGAGCACGTCGAGGGGGAGATCATTTCCGTCTTGGGCGGCGGCCGCTACCGGGTGAAGTGGGCCACGGGTGTCGACTACCGCGACCGGATCACCACCGTCACCATCGACGAGATTCGTAAGAAAACGTAATCGAGCGCGTGGCGCCCACCCGGGCGGCTTGCTATGATGCCGCATGCGTCGCTGGATCGTCGGCCATCTGCCGTCCATCGTCCTCTTCCTGGGCTTGCTCGCCCTCTGGCAGCTCGCCTCCACGAGCCTGGGGATCCGCGAGTACATTCTGCCCAGCCCGGCCGTGGTCGCGCGCGCGCTCGTCTCGGGGGAGATTCCCTGGTCCGCCCATGTCTGGACGACGGCGCTGGAGATCGTCGGTGCTTTTCTGCTCGCGGGCGCGGCCGGTGTCGCCCTCGGGGTGGCCATC
>DASYQW010000262.1 GCA_036005065.1 Candidatus Methylomirabilota bacterium
CGATGATGACGTCCTCCCCCTGCTTCCAGTTCACGGGGGTGGCCACCTTGTGCTTCGCCGTCAGCTGGCAGGAATCCAGCAGCCGCAGCACTTCGTCGAAGTTGCGGCCCGTGCTCATCGGATAGGTCAGCATCGCCTTGACCTTCTTGTCCGGTCCGATGACGAAGACCGAGCGCACGGTCGCGTTGTCGGCCGCGGTGCGGCCCTGCGCGCTGGTGCCGGAATCCTCCGGCAGCATGTCGTAGGCCTTGGCCACCTTCAGCTCGGGGTCGCCGACCAACGGGTAGGTGACGGCGTGTCCCTGCGTCTCCTCGATGTCCTTGGACCACTTCTCGTGATCGGGGACCGAATCCACACTGAGGCCGATGATCTTGCAGTTGCGCTTCTCGAACTCGGGCTTCAGCCCCGCCATGTACCCGAGCTCGGTCGTGCAGACGGGGGTGAAGTTCTTCGGGTGCGAGAACAGGATGGCCCAGCCATTCCCGATCCATTCGTGGAAGTTGATCCGACCTTGCGTGGTCTCCGCGGTAAAGTTGGGAGCTTCGCTGTTGATTCTCAACGCCATGATTCACCTCCGCATCGCGTGAACGGTTCGTAACGTGGAAGACCCGTTGGACGACAGGGCTGACGGCTGCTGTCGACATCGCTGGCCGCGCCGGCACCCATTAACTACCTCCAGGCGCCCCACCCGTCAAGCCGGGGTTCTCGAGTAGCGGTACCGCCCCGTTTGAGCCTGGTCCCCGGCCGGGTATACGATGGGTGTAACGATCCTTGGGGTCGATTCGGGGAGGGCGCATGTTTCAGCCGAACGAGCGGGTAACGGTAGATTTGTCTGGCCTGGTCATCCAGGGGGTCTCGTTCAGCCAGAACGTGCAGAAGGCCCTCGGGACCATCGTGCAGCAGGTCTCCGCCGACCCAGCCGTCTACAAGGTCGAGCTCCTGTTCAGCTTCAAGGGCGTCAAGCGGGTGGATGTGCCGGAGGAGAGGATCCATCGGAGCTGACCATGCCTGATGACCGTGATCGCGTTGCCGAGTTCAAGGAGGTGGCCGAGCTGATGCCGGACGATCCCGTCGTCCGCTTCGGTCTGGCCGGCGCCTACCTCGACGCCGGGCAGGCCGAGAGCGCCGTCGTCGAGTACGAGGAGACGATCCGCCTCAAGCCCGACTACTCCGCCGCCCATCGCGGCCTCGGGCGGGCGCTGGAGCGGGCCGGACGACGCGAGGCTGCCCTGGCCGCCTATCGGAAGGGGCTCGAGGTGGCGACGCACACCGGCGATCTCCAGACGAAAAAAGAGATCGAGGTCTTCCTCCGCCGGCTGGACGCACCCAGCCGCTGAGCTGCCCCATGCCCTGGGACAAACGCCTCGAGCCGTTCCTGGATCGCTACCCAGCCCTCCGCGCCATCGGCAACACGCCGCTCGTACCCGTGCCCATCTTCGGCGACGAACTGCCGGGCGTGGAGGTCCTGGCGAAGATGGAATGCCTCAACCCGGGCGGCTCGCTCAAGGACCGCCCCGTCTTGCGGATGCTCCTCACGGCCCTGGCGGAGGGACGGCTGCCGCCCGGCAAGACCATCCTGGACAGCTCCTCGGGCAACGCGGGCATTGCCTACGCGATGGTGGGTCGCATCCTCGGCTACCGGGTCGAGATCGTCATCCCCGACAATGCGAGCACCGAGCGCAAGAAACGGATGCTGGCGCACGGCGCGTCGCTCGTCTACACCGATGCCCTGAAGGGCTACGATGAAGCGCTGCGAGAGGTGCACCGCCGCTCCGAGGCGGACGCCCGCCGCTATTTCTTCTGCGATCAGTACAGCAACGAGGATAACTGGCGTGCCCACTACGAGACGACCGCGGTCGAGATCCTCGAGCAAACCGGGGGCCGGCTCACCCACGTCGTGGCCGGGGTGGGGACGGGCGGCACGGTGACGGGTCTGGGAAGACGCTTGAAGGAATACGACCCGAAGATCCGCGTGATCTGCGTGCTTCCCGAGGTATTTCCGGGAATCGAAGGCCTCAAGCCGCTCGGGGGTCCCGAGGATATCGTCCCCGCGATCCTGGACGAGGGAGTCATCGACGAACGGATCCCCGTGACGAGTGATGAGGCCTACCGGATGTGCGGTCGCCTGGCCCGCGCGGGCTTTTTCGTCGGCCAGTCCTCCGGGGCCTACATGGTGGGGGTCGAGCGCATCGCCCGTCGCGAGCGTGCGGGTCGCTTCGTGACCTTGTTCAACGACCTAGGAGAGCGCTACTTCTCGACCCGTCTCTGGGACTAGAGCGACCCTGGAGTGCTGGTCATGGCCAAGCCCAAGCCACCGCCGCCGCCGCCTCCTCAACCGAGAGCCGGGGATGTCGTCGTGCTGCGCCAGAGCCAGGAGCACATCGAGGGGGAGATCATTTCGGTCCTGGGCGGTGGCCGATACCGGGTGAAGTGGGTCACGGGTGTCGACTACCGCGACCGGATCACCACCGTCACTATCGACGAGATTCGCAAGAAGACGTAGTCAAGCGCGTGGCGCCCACCCGGGCGGCTTGCTATGATGCCGCATGCGTCGCTGGGTCGTCGGCCATCTGCCGTCCATCGTCCTCTTCCTGAGCTTGCTCGCGCTCTGGCAGCTCGCCTCCACGAGCCTGGGGATCCGCGAGTACATCCTGCCCAGCCCGGCCGTGGTCGCGCGCGCGCTCGTCTCGGGGGAGATTCCCTGGTCCGCCCATGTCTGGACGACGGCGCTGGAGATCGTCGGTGCTTTTCTGCTCGCGGGCGCGGCCGGTGTCGCCCTCGGGGTGGCCATC
>DASYQW010000263.1 GCA_036005065.1 Candidatus Methylomirabilota bacterium
CTTCCTTCTCGGGGTCCGACACGATGGCCGGCCGTGGGGCGGCCCGTGGCAGTATGCGCCCGGACCGCTTGCGGGGCAAGCCTCGCCCCGGCTCAGACCCAGTCGCTGGTGAGGATCAGCCAGAAGGCCAGGCCGGCGTACCGTCCGTACCGCCTGAACTTTCGGATCATGGCCGCGTCGCTCACGGCCTTCCTGCCGACGTGCCGGGCATAGGCCGGCCGGGTCCAGGAATCGAGGATCAGCTTGGAATAACGGCCCAGCGTCAGCATGACGTGCGCCGTCGCGTACGGCCCGACCCCCGGGAGCGCCAGGAGCCGCCGTTCGAGCTCCGCGTCGGGGAGATCCTCTGGCGAGGCCCGCCCCAACGTCTCCAGATCCAGGTCCCCACCGCTGACGGACCGGGCCACCGAGAGCAGGTGCGGGCCTCGGTAGCCTGCCCTGGCCACCTCCCGATAGAAGCCCTCGCTGGCCTCCGCCATGGCCCGGGGGGTGGGGAAGGCCCGGCCGTACGGGCCGTCCCTCGGCGCGCCCGGGGCGGGCGCGCCGAGGTGCTCCACCAGGGCCCCGACCATCCGTTTGGTCGCGGACCACGTGCAGTTGGTGGTGCAGATGGTCTTGACCACCTCCTCGAACACCGTCGGGCTCCGGACCATCCGGCCGGCACCCGACGTCACCCAGGCAAGGTCGGGGTCGCCCCGCGCCAGCTCGTAGAAGCGCGACAGGTCCGCGTCGAGCCGGAGCACGTGCTCGATCTCGGCGAGCGCCCGGGCCGCCGTCCGCTCACTCGGCGCGGGTCCCAGGATCGTGACGGTTCCCCGCCCATCGGTCCCGTCCGAGACGCGGACCGTCCGAGGGCGGGCTCCGACGATGGGGATCGTGATCTCGAGCGTGCGCGCCTGCTCCTGGAGCAGCATCGGCGGAAGGTCCACGAACCCGTGCGAGTTCAGCGTCCTCCACAGGTCCACCGGTTCCCCGCCCGCCCCCCGGAGGGGGAACTCAAGCTGCCGGGCCACCCGCGTGTTGCCGGGCTCGCCAGGCCCGAACTTTGTTGCGGTTGCCGCAGGACTGCATGGAGCACCACTTGCCCGAGTGGTTCTTCGACCGGTCATAGAACACGCCGGTGCAGGTGTCGTCGCTGCACTCCTTGAGGCGCTCCCACGTCCCGTCGAGCTGGGCCAGGAATGCCGCCGCCAGGATGCGCCCCAGCGCGCCCGCGACGCCTCGCGTCGTCGGCTCGATCCGGGGGGGACCTTCGGAGCCGAAATGGAGCTCCAACCCGGCCTCCCGGGCGGCCTCGTCGACGACCGACGGCTCTGCCGCCGTCGGCTCGGCTCCGGTCCGCCCCTCGACCTTTCTGTGCAGGGCCGCGTGGACCAGGGATGCGGAGCGGAGCGACCGCTCCGACACGGGCTCGTCCGGGTCGAGCAGGCCGTGCTCCACGAAGAACTCGCGGAGCGACGCGTGGGACGGCGGAAGGCTCATGGGGTCGGACCCCAGGTGGTCGTGCACGGAGAGGAAGCTCCGAACGAGCTCCAGCTCGCCCGGCGCTGGCGGGCTGATGTCGGT
>DASYQW010000264.1 GCA_036005065.1 Candidatus Methylomirabilota bacterium
CCCTGGGCCATCACCAGGATCGGATGGCAGACCGACATGACGAGATCCATGTTGTGCTCGATGATCAGGAAGGTGACGCCCCGGCGCTGCAGGTCGAGGATCCGGTCGAGCAGGCTGTCCATGAGCGCGGGATTGACGCCGGCGGAGGGCTCGTCCAGCAGGATCAGGCTCGGACGTCCCATGAGCACCCGGGCCAGCTCGAGCAGCTTCTGCTGGCCACCCGACAGCGTCTTGGCCAGGTCGCCGGCCAGCGACTGGAGGCCGCAGAAGCCGAGGACCTCCAGGGCCTGCTCGCGGATCGCGCGCTCCTCGCGGCGCACCGCGCCGTAGCGCACCCAGCTCGCCCAGAAGCGCTCGCCCGCCTGGTGGCCCGGGACCATCATCATGTTCTCGAGGACCGTCATCTCGCGAAACGGGCGGGGGATCTGAAAGGTGCGGGCCAGCCCCCGCCGGAAGATCGCATCGGGCGGGTCGCCGTCGATCCGTTCCCCGTGCAGCCGGATCTGGCCCGTGTCCGCCCGAGAGGTCCCGGCGATCGTGTTGAAGAGCGTGGTCTTGCCGGCTCCGTTCGGGCCGATGAGCCCGGTGATCGTGTGGGCAGCGACGGCCAGGGTCACGTGGTCGATGGCCACCAGGCTGCCGAAGCTCTTCACCAGGTCCTCGACCTCCAGCATCGGGAGCGCGGCGGGTCAGGGGGAGCGGAAGTGGGGCAGCACCGCGCGTCCGAGCAGCTCCACCGCCGCGAGGATGTCCGGGCCCAGGGGGGGGCCGAAGCTCAGGTGTCGCGCCCCCGCCTCGACCAGCGGCTCCAAGCGCGCGATCACGTCATCCGGCTCGCCGACGACGCCGATCCGGAGCATGCGTCCATCGACGAGAGCCACCGCCCGGGCGAGGTCCCGGTCGGCGATCATCGCGCGCTCGATCGGGACGAAGTCGGCGGGAACCAGCCCGAGCCCTTCGAGGATCAGGGGGCTCAGCGCGGCGCCGTAGTAGGCGACCTTCTCGGCCAGCGCCCGCCGCGCGGCCTGGCGGTCCTCGGCCACCGAGACCCAGACGCAGGCGGCGAAGTCCAGCGGCCCGAGGTCCGCACCCCGGCGCCGTGCCCCCTCCTCGAGGTGCGGGCGCACGCGAAAGTAATGCTCCGGGGGCATCAAGAGCGGCAGCACGCCGTCGGCCAGCTCACCGGCGAGGCCCAGCATGCCCGCGCTCATCGCGCCGAGGTAGATGGGCGTGACGCGAGGCGGCCGGAAGCGCAGGTAGGCCTCGCCCGTCCAGTGGAGGAAGGCGCCCTCCAGGGCCACTCGTTCGCCGGCCAGAAGCGCGCGGACCGCGCGGAGGGTCTCGCGCATCGCCACCAGCGGCCGCGCCTGCGGGATGCCGACCCAGGCGAGGAAGCGCGCGGCCCCGGCGGCCAGTCCCAGGTTGAAGCGGCAGCCGCTCAGCTCGTCCAGGGTCGCGGCGAGCATGGCGAGCTCGCTCGGGTGGATCGTGTATGGATTGAGGATGCCGGTTCCGATCTCGATCCGCTCGGTCGCGTGGGCCATGGCCGACACGATGACCGGGGCGCTCCGGAAGAAGAGGTCGTCGCTCACCCAGAGCTGGTCGAAGCCCCAGCGCTCGGCCGCCTTGGCGAGGGAGACGTACTGCGGCAGGGTCAGGTCGTTGTTGACGCGCAGGCTGAAGCGCATCGGCGCCTCGGGGCAGAATAGCGGCTCCGCCAGCGGTTGACAAGGTCAGGTATCAATGGGTGGGCCATGAGCCCTTCTTACCCTCTCCCCCACCGGGGGAGAGGGCAGGGGTGAGGGTCTCGAGCCCGCGCCGCGTGTCCCCGAGGCGCCGCGATTGAGCGGGGCGCGGGTCTTCGCTATACTCCGCCCGCATGAAGCCGCGCCAGCCCGGGCCGCGACCGCGTGAGTCTCAGGTGACCGTGCGGAGCGCGCTCCGGGACGCCCTCCGGACCGGGTCCTTGACCGCGCGCGAGCTGTCGGCCCGCGTCGGCATTCCGGAGAAGCAGGTCGCCGGGCACCTCGAGCACCTCGATCGCTCCCTCCGGGCGGCCGGGGAGCGGCTCCACGTCGAGCCGGCCTGCTGCCTGGACTGCGGGTTCGTCTTCCGCAAGCGCGACCGGCTCAGCCGGCCCTCCCGGTGCCCGGTGTGCCGCAGCGAGCATCTGGATGGGCCGCGGTTCGCGATCGTCCCCCCATGACGGGACGGCGGCTGTCCCAGCCCTCCTTCGCCTTCCTCCTCAACGCGCCGGCGCTCGTGGCGATCGTCCTGCTGGTCGGCTACCCGATCGTCTACTCGGCCTGGCTCAGCCTGCACCGGTACAACCTCAAGCGTCCCCGGCTCTTCCGCTTCGTCGGCGTCGAGAACTACCTGACGCTCCTCCGCGCCGAGGAGTTCTGGGCGGCGCTCCAGGTGACGCTCGTGTTCACCGCCCTCGCGGTGACCCTGGTGGTCGTCCTCGCCATCCTGATCGCCCTGCTCCTCAGCGAGCCGTTCCCGGGCCGCGGGCTGGTCCGGACGCTCGTCCTCGTTCCGTGGGCCATCCCGCCGGTCGTCAACGGCCTCATGTGGCAGTGGATCTACGACGCCAAGGTCGGCGCCCTGAACGGGCTCCTGGTGAGCCTGCGCCTGCTCCCCGGCTATCGGGGGTGGCTCTCGTCTCCCGTCAGATCCGGCGCGCCGCGGCGAGGAGCTGGTCGGCGCTCGGAAAGCCGGCCAGCCCGGTCGCCTCGGTGGCGCCCTCGATGTTGGCCCAGCGCACGATTCCATCGGGGTCGACGAGGAACTGACCGATCAGCCCCTCCCCGCGGCGCCGGTCCTTCCAGTCCGCCTCGGTCATCTCGAAGTCCTCCAGCCGGCCGACCGTCTCGACGAGGTCGGTGTAGGGCGCGTTGTCCGGCAACGGCCTCCCGAGTTCGCGGGCGAGCTCGTGGTACTTCGACTGGATCCACAGGTGAAATTCCGGCGTCGGGGCGTGTCGGGGCAGCCCGTAGAGCCGATGCGTGACCAGCTCGGGGTCGGCTGCCAGCGGGACCCTGAGGGGGCGGAAGCGCGTGTACAGCCGGGCGCGCTCGAGCGGGCTCGCCGTGATGGCCAGGACCTCGATGCCCGCTTCGCGGAGCTTGTCCCGCGTCGAGCCCAGCTGAGCGAGATGCCGGCGACAGAACGCGCAGTGGAGTCCGCGAAAGATCGCCAGCAGCACCGGGTTCCGCCCACGGTAGTCGCGGAGCGACACGGTCCCCTCGCGGTTCACGAGGGGCAGCGTGAAGTCCGGCGCTGGCTCACCGGGTCCGAGTGGGGGTCGCCGCTCGGCCTCAGTCATCGGAGGGTCCGGTCGAAGAACTCGATCGTCCGCGACCAGGCGAGGCGGGCGGCGGCCGCGTCGTAGCGGGCGCCGCCGGTGTCGTTGTGGAAAGCGTGCTGCGCGCCCTCGTACATGTGCAGGGTGTAGCTCTTGCCGGCGCTCTTCAAGGCCGCCTCGAAGCCCGGCACGGTGGCGTTCACCCGCTCGTCGACGCCGGCGTAGTGGAGCAGGAGCGGCGCCTTGATCGCCGGCACCTTCTCGATCGGCGGCGCCACGCCGTAGAAAACCACGCCGGCCTGCACGTCGGCGCCCGCGGCGACGATCTCTCCGACCATGCCGCCGCCCCAGCAGAAGCCGACGACCCCGACCTTCCCGGTCGCATCGGGTCGCTTCCGGAGGTAGTCGATGGACGCGAGCGCGTCGGCGAGTGCGACGGGCCGCTCGACCTGGGCGAACTTCGTCCGCGCCTCGTCCTCGCTCGCCGGCGTGCCGCCGATCGCCGACATCAGGTCGGGGGCCAGCGCCACGTAACCGGCGAGGGCGGCCCGCCGGGCCACGTCCCGGATGTGCGGCTGAAGGCCGCGGTTCTCGTGGAGGACGACGACCCCGGGCGCCTTCACGTCGCCGGCCGGCCGCGCGAGGTAGCCTTTCACCGGCCCCCGCGATCCGGGGTAGGCGGCCTCTTCGGTCCGGAGGCGCGCGTCCGTCTCGGGCACAGTCTGGGCGATCGCGTAGTCGGACTCGAGCCGAGGCAGGAGCGCGAGCGCCGCCGCCGTCGAGCCGACCAGCTTCGAGAGCCGGTCCAGGAACAGCCGCCGGTCGAGGTGGTCGTGGGTGAACTCGTCGTAGAGCCGAATGACTCGCTGATCCATGCCCGGCCTCACTTTCGTGTCGGGGTTGGCGCCCGAAGCTCGCGCGCGGCATCTCTCGGAATTCACCGAAGATACATGACCCCTGCGCCCACGGCAACGATGAGTCCCAGATGAGAGCCGACATTCCTTGCGGGACGAGCCGGCGTCGGGTATCCTGAGCCCCACGCAGAATCCAGATGTCAGGCATGGTCATCTCTCTCGAAGACGCGCGGCTCTGCCTCGATTGTGATGTGGTGGGGGACCGCGAGGCGTGTCCGGCCTGCGGCCGGCGGCAGACGTTCCCGCTGGCCGTCTGGCTGATCCCGCTCCAGGCCTCCCAGACCCGTCCGTGGGCCGGTGGCGTGCGCGTCGAGTCGGGCGCGGCGGCCCGGTGGCTGGCCCGCCATGCCCCCGCGCCGCTCGCCAGGCCGCCGCGCGACGGCAAGCCGGCCGCTCGCATCCCGACCCGCTGGCTGATCGTCGTCCGGGCCGGGGAGCAGAAGCTCTTCCACTTCCTGCGCCATCGATTCCACGGGATGGGCAGCGTCGAGGTGATCCTCGACCGGCGCCGCGGTGAGCGGCGCCGGATGGAGCCGGCTGCCACCCCCGGGGAGCGGCGCAAGGCGCCCCGCCGGCGACCGCTGTCCGCCGAAGAGCGGGCGTGGTGGCGGCTGGCCGGCTTCCGGATCGTCGGCCGAACCGAGAGCTTCCGACTCTACGAGGCCGTCCGCAACTGACCCGCCGGCCGGTTCCATCTGGGAGCGAGGTGACGTTTTTCGCCTCGCCCCGGCCGGAAAGCGGAAACGTTGCCCTCCCGGTCGCAGCCCTCCGGTACGCGGCGACGCGCGGTTACGGGCCTCGAGCGCGTGGCACGCCGGTTGCTCATGCCCCGCGCGACACGGTTGGGGAGGTGATGCCATGCGCGTCGGGGGACAGGTCGATGCGTGGAAGATCGATGAGGTGCGACAGTACCTCGCCAGGGTCTTTCCCGCCGCCCGGCTGGACGACTATCCGCGCGGCCTGGCGATCGCGCACCTGTTCGTGGTGACGGCGACCGGAATCGACCGCAGGAAACAGGAGCGCCACTACCTCCTGGTCACCCGCCAGTTCTTCGATCGCTTCAGCGACGGCGCCGGGCTCAAGGACGCCCTCGACTCGGCCGATGTCCCGCGCTCGCTGGCGCGGGCGGGCGAACGGACCGTCGAGCTATACTAGCTCTTCGGGGGGGTCTCGGAAGACCCCCCCGGATTCCCCCCCTCGGTTGCGGCGGCACAGCCGCCGCTCGGAGTCACTCCTCGACGCGGCGCGCGCGCGGGGCGAGCTGCCGGGGGCCCGCCCGCCGCGGTGGGCCCATCCCGCGCGCCACCCGCACTTTGACCGCGCCCTTCCCGGGGCGTACAGTAACGCGAGATGGCCGAAAGCGTCACCATCTGCCCGAGCTGTGCCTTCGCGGCCGCCCCCGACTTCGCGTTCTGCCCCAGGTGCGGCACGCGGCTCGGCCCGACGCCGGCGCCAGCCGCGTCCTCCCCGGCGACGGCGACGCGCCCCGAGCCGGTCCGCCCGGCGTCCGTCGCGACCGAGGCCGACCGGCGAACGGTCAGCGTCCTCTTCGCCGATGTGGCCGGCTTCACGACCCTCAGCGAGCGCCTGGACCCCGAGGACGTCCGGGGCTTTCAGGATGATCTCTTCCGCGAGCTGAGGAGCGCGATCGAGCGGTACGGCGGTTTCGTCGAGAAGTTCGTCGGGGACGCCGTCATGGCCACCTTCGGCGCGCCGGTCGCGCACGAAGACGACCCGGAGCGCGCGCTCCACGCGGCGCTGGCGCTGCACCAGGGGATGACCGAGGTCAACCGGGCCTGGCAGGAGCGGCTCGGTCGCCCGCTGGCCCTCCACGTCGGCATCAACACCGGCCCGGTCGTGGCCGGGACCCTCGGGGCGGCCGCCGACGGCGCCTACGCGGTCACCGGGGACACCGTGAACACCGCCGCCCGGCTGCAAGGCGCCGCCGCTCCGGGGCAGACGCTCGTGGCCCGCGCGACCTACCTCCTGACCCAGCACGCCTTCGACTTCGAGTCCGTCGGCGAGCTCCAGCTCAAGGGGAGGGCCGAGCCGGTCGTGGTGTTCGGCTTGCTCGGTGCGCTCGCGTCGCCGGGCTCGCGGCGCGGTCTCGAAGCCCACGGCCTCGCGGCTCCCCTCGTGGGGCGGGACGAGGAGCTCAGCGCCATGCTCGCGGCCTTCGAGCGGGCCGCGGGCGGCCAGGCGGAAGTCGTCAGCCTCG
Organism: Candidatus Methylomirabilota bacterium; assembly: GCA_036005065.1. Lineage (NCBI taxonomy): Bacteria > Methylomirabilota (SeqCode) > Candidatus Methylomirabilota bacterium. The sequence continues at coordinate 6,440 of DASYQW010000264.1, forward strand.
TCGGCGAGGCCGGGATCGGGAAGTCGCGGCTGCTGGACGAGTTCATGGCTCGCCTGGTCTCGGCCGGCCGGCTCCGGCACGCCACCGTGCGCCGCGCCGGCTGCGCGTCCACCGGCGAGCGCACCTACGGGGTGCTGGCGGCGTTCTTCCGCGAAGGCTACGGCATCGCGCCGTCGGATCCGCCCGAGTCGGTGCGACAGAAGGTCGCCGCCGGCCTCGAGCCTCTGGGCGCCGGCGAGGACGAGCGGGCGCGTATCGTGCGTCTCGCCGGATACCTGCTCGGCCTGGAGGGTGACCCGCTCGCCGCTCATCTCGACCCCGAGCAGCTCCGGCGGCAGATCTTCCTCGGGATGCGCGTCCTCTTCGAGCGGCGGCTGGCGCGGGGTCCGCTGATCCTCCTGGTCGAGGACCTGCACTGGGCGGACGCGGCGTCCGTCGAGCTCCTGTGCTTCCTGGCCGACCGGCTGGCCGACCGGCCGCTGCTCCTCGTCTTCACTCACCGGCCCGCTCCGGAGCTCGGCGCCCTCCCCACCGGCCGGGCGAAGCACACGGCCCTCCGGCTCGGCACGCTGCCGGTGGGCGACGCTCAGGCCCTGCTCGGCGCGCTGTTCGGCGCGTCGGCCGACGCGCTGCCTGCCGCCCTGGGCGAGCTCGTCGTTCGGCGGGCGGGCGGCAACCCCTTCTACCTCGAAGAGATCGTGCGCGGGCTGATCTCCGAGGGGGTGCTGGTCCGAAAGGACGGCCGGTGGGCCTGTCGCGCGGACGTCGGACCGGCGGACGTGCCGCTCACCGTGCAGGGGCTCATCCTGTCTCGCCTCGACCGGCTGCCGCCCGAGGCGCGCCGTGTCGCCCAGGAGGCCTCGATCCTGGGTCCGGAGTTCGAGAGCCGGATACTGCGGCTCGTCGCCGTCGATGCCGCCTGCGAGGGTGCGCTGGCGCTGCTCGAGGACGCCGGGCTCATGCGGGCCCTCTCCGCGCCGGCTGCCGACGGGAGTGGCGTGCCCGGCGAGGCCCGCCGGTACGCGTTCAGCCACGCGCTCGTCCAGGAGACGATCTACCAGAACCTCCTGATCCGGCGTCGCACCGAGCTCCACGGTCGGGTGGCCGCCCTGCTGGAGAGCCTCGGCGGGTGCGACGAGGGGTCCGCACGGCTGGAGGACCTGGAGACGCTGGGCCGACACTGGAGCCTCAGCGCGGAGAAGCTCAAGGGCGCCCGCTACCTCACGCGGGCCGGGGACTGGGCGCGGGGCATGTACGCGAATGCCGACGCGATCCGGCACTACGAGCGCGCCCTGCGGATCCTCGAGGAATGCGATCCGTCCGTGCGCGAGCGGCCCGCGATCGAGGAGCGGCTGGCGGACGTGCTCGCCCTCACGGGCCGGCGCGAGGCCGCCCGCCAGCGCTACGACGCCGTGCGCCGGGCCGGCGAGGCGGCCGGCAACCCGCCGGCCCAGGCCCGGGTGTGCCGGAAGCTGGCCGCGCTCTACTGGGACGCCGGGGAACGCGACCAGGCGCTGGAATGGCTCCGGTCAGGATTGGCCGTGCTCGGGGACGTCGACCACATCGAGGCCGCCCACCTCTATCAGGAGATGGGCCGGCTCGCCTTCCGGAGCGGCGACAATCAGCGCGCGATCGAGTGGACCGATCGGGCGCTCGCGCAGGCCGAGCGGCTCCCCGTCGCCGCCGGGGCCGGTCCGGCCGAGCCGACGTCGGACGACAGCTGGGAGCGGACGTCGGCGCTCTCGCACGCCTACAACACGCGCGGCGTCGCGCTGGCTCGGCTCGGGCGGCTCGAGGAGGCCGTGGCGGAGATCGAGCGCAGCGTCGAGATCGCCCGGACCCACGACCTGCTCCAGGTCGCCTGTCGAGGCTACGCGAACCTGGGCGTCCTCTACAGCACGCTCGACCCGGGCCGGGCGATCGAGACGTGTCGCAGCGGGCTGGACATCGCGAAGCGGATCGGCGACCTCGGGTTTCAGTCGCGGCTCTACGCGAACCTGGCGGTGGCCTACTGCGCCCTGACCAACCGCTGCGACGACGACGGAGTCGCCGCCGCCCAGGCCGCCATCGAGCTGGACCGCCAGCTCGGCCAGCTCGACCACCTGGCCGTGCCCCTGATCGTCCTCGGGCAGATCTATCAGTGCCACGGGGAGCCCGAGCAGGCCCGGCGGCACTACCTGGAGGCGCTGAGCCTCGCCGAGCAAGCCGGCGAGCCGCAGCTTCTCTTCCCGTGCTACGACGGGCTGGCGACGCTTCATCTGGACCTGGGGGACGAGGCTCGGGCCGAGGAGTACATGCGTCGGGCCCAGGAAGTGTGCGAGCGGGCCGGCGTCGAGCCCGACGCGCTGATGGTGCTACCATTCTTGTGCTAGAGACGGCGCATCGGATGCGCTAGCGAAGGAGTCGATCCATGCCACCGACCGGAATCCAGGTTCCGTCTTCTCTCCAACCCGGCCAGCCGGCGCCGGACTTCAGCCTGCCGGCGATCCACCGAGAGGGCAAGATCTCGCTCGCGGACTACAAGGGGCGGACTCCGCTCCTGCTGGCGCTCTTCCGCGGGGTCTACTGCCCGTTCTGCCGCCGCGCGATCGCGCAGCTCGGCCGGACCGCCGACAAGCTCAAGGCGGCGGGCGTCGAGACGCTCGGCGTCGTGGCCACCCAGGCTGACCGGGCGCGCCTCTACTTCCGGTATCACCCGACCCGGCTGCCGCTCGCCGCCGACCCGGACCTGGCGACCCTTCGGGCCTTCCGGGTGCCGAAGCCCGAGGCGACGCCCCAGCTCGTGGAACAGATCAAGGGGGTGCGGACGGACGTCGGGGGCGAGCTGTCCGAGCCGATGCCGATCATGGACGCGTTGAACGCGCTCGACGAGAAGGACCGGTTCGAGCACACGCCGGCGGACAACGAGGAGATGGAGAAGCAATTCGGCCAGCTCGTGGGCCAGTTCCTGCTGGACCGTGACGGGATCATCCGCTGGGTCAACATCGAGGCCCGCGAAGGGCTGGCCGGGCTCGGAAAGTTCCCCTCGGACGACGAGTTCCTGGCGGCGGCCGCCGCGCTCCGCGCCTGACACGCCCGACCCC
>DASYQW010000265.1 GCA_036005065.1 Candidatus Methylomirabilota bacterium
CGAAGTCCATGCCGTGGACGCGCACGAAGCGCGCGCTCCCGATCGCCGTGACCTCGGCGAGCGCCGTGCCCTCCGGGGTATGGAGCGCGATCGCGCCGTCTCCACGGGACTCCACCGCCACCTCAAGCGCCGCTCCGTCGACCGTGACCTGGAAGCGGCCCGGCGCGAGCGGCGCGACCTCGACCTCGCGCACGCGGTCGCCGTCCCGGAACGCGACGCGCATCACTCGAGCCCCGGGAGCCGCCAGCGCCCCGCGTCACGGAAGGCGTCCGCAGGGCGCGAGCCCGGAGCCGCGCCGGCGGCACCCGTGGCGCCGCGGTCCACCGCGCCGAGATGCTCGCTCAGCGCAGCCGCCGCCAGGGCCAGCTCGGGTGCGGGCGCCGTTGCGACCGCCGCGAACCCGGCGAGGAACTCGCGCTCGATCCACTCCACGTCGAACGCCCCGCGCTCCACCTCGCGGGCGCGCACCAGCGCCCTCAGGAACGGCAGGTTGGTGGTGACGCCGTGGATCAGGGTCTCGTCGAGCGCCGCGGCGAGGCGGACGAGGGCCGCGGCGCGGTCGGTTCCGAACGCGACGACCTTGCCGAGGATCGGGTCGTAGTGCACCGGCACCTCGTCGCCGCTTTCGATCCCGCGATCCACGCGCACGAACGGCGCGCGCGGCCAGCGCACCTCGAGCGCGCGCCCCGCCTGGGGCAGGAAGTTGGCGGCCGCGTCCTCGGCGTAGACCCGCGCCTCGATCGCGTGGCCGCGCCGCACCACGTCGCCCTGCTCGAGCGGCAGCGCGCCCTCCGCCGCGATCGCGACCTGGGCGCGCACCAGGTCCACGCCGGTCACCATCTCGGTCACCGGGTGCTCGACCTGGAGCCGGGTGTTCATCTCCAGGAACCAGAAGTTTCCGGGGGACACCCCCGAACCCCCGGGTGCACCGTCCTCCCCGTCCCCGGATTCATAGAGGAACTCGACCGTGCCGGCGCCGACGTAGCCGGCCACCTCGGCCACCCGCACCGCCGCCTCCCCCATCGCCCGGCGGGTCTCGTCGGGGAACGCCGGCGCCGGCGCTTCCTCGATCAGCTTCTGGTGGCGGCGCTGGATCGAGCACTCCCGCTCCCCCAGCCAGACACAGCGGCCGTGGGTGTCGGCGAAGACCTGGATCTCGATGTGACGGGGCCAGACGAGATAGCGCTCGATGTAGCACTCGGCGTGCCCGAAGCCCTGCTCTGCTTCGGAGGCGGCGCTGGCGAAGGCGTCGCGGGCCTCGGCGGCCGAGGCCACCACCCGGATGCCCCTACCACCACCGCCGAACGCGGCCTTGATGGCGACGGGCCAGCCGAACTCGTCGCCGAAACGGGCGACCTCGGCCGCATCGGCCAGCGCCACGGTGGTGCCCGGCACGACCGCCACCCCGGCTTTTTCGGCCGCCAGGCGGGCCGACAGCTTGTCGCCCATCATGTCGAGGGCGGCCGGCGGCGGCCCGACGAAGACGGCCCCGGCGTCGGCCACCGCTTGGGCGAAGGCGGCGTTCTCGGAAAGGAACCCGTAGCCGGGATGGACGGCCTCCGCACCCGACGACCGCAGTGCGGCCACGATCTGGCCGACGTCGAGGTAGCTCTCGGCGGCGGTGTTGCCGCGCAGCGGCACGGCCTCGTCGGCGAGGCGAACGTGGCGGGCACCGGCGTCGGCCTCCGAGTACACGGTCACGGTGGTGATGCCGAGTTCCCGGCACGCCCGGATCACCCGGACGGCGATCTCGCCCCGGTTGGCCACCAGCAGTCGGGAGAACGGGGCGGCAGCGACGGTATTCAAGGCCCGGATGCTAAACGCGGGTTCAGACGCGTTCCACCAGCGTGGCGATTCCCTGGCCGACGCCGATGCACATCGTCGCCGCCCCGCGGGCGCCGGCCGGCTGGCCCTGGAGCTGATGGACGAGCGTCGCCATCAGCCGGGCACCGGAGCAGCCCAGCGGGTGGCCGAGGGCGATGGCGCCGCCCCGGGGGTTGACCACCGCCAGGTCGAGGCCCAGCGTGCGGACCACCGCCAGCGACTGGGCGGCAAAGGCCTCGTTGAGCTCCACCACGGCCATGTCGTCGAGCTTCCAGCCGGCCCGGCTGAGCGCCTTGTTGAGGGCCGGAACCGGCCCGATCCCCATCCGGCGCGGCTCGACCCCGGCGGTGGCCCAGGTGACCACCCGGGCCATCGGCTCGAGGCCGTGGGCC
>DASYQW010000266.1 GCA_036005065.1 Candidatus Methylomirabilota bacterium
GGGGCGATACCCTGATCTTGGACTTCGGCAGCGGCCCTCCCTATACTCGGGCGGTGGCCTTCCGCGACCGTCTGTTCGCGACCCTCAGAGCGGTGCGCCCGGTGCTCGAGGAGCCCGGCGTCCTCATCGTCGGCTCCGAGGTGCCGAACCTGCTCCAGCCGGGTGCCGTATCCACCCTGGTCGTGTCGCAGGACGTCGACATCGGGGTTCCCGTCGACCGTCATGCGGCGGTGAAACGCCGCGTGGAAGGGCTGTCGGGGTTCCGGCCCTCGGCAGAGGAGCCCTCGGTCCTGGTCCCCGAGACTGACGACCGGCTCGAAGTGAACTTCGTTGGCATGGATCCGGCGCAGGATCCCGGCGATACCTACATCCTCGAGGATCCTCAGCTCCCCCTGATGGTGTTCGGTCCCCTGTCGCTCGTGAAGGCGGGTCGCGTGATGGAGATCGAAGGAGCCCGACTGCCGCTGCCGCGCCCGGCCGGGCTGATCCTGGAGAAGCTCGTGACGGACCGGACCGGCGAGAAGGGTGACCGGGATTTGCTGGTGGCGCTGGGCCTGTTGATGACGGCGAGCCCGGGCGACCTCCGGGAGCTCGACGCGACCTACCGCGGGCTCCGGCCCGAGCTGCGCCACGTCGCCCGCTCCAACCTGACGCTCCTCTCCCTCATGCCGCCACGTCCCGGCATGCCGGACCCCCGGGGGGAGCGCGCGCGGGTCGCCGAGCTCTTGCGGCGGCTGGAGACGGGCGAGCAGGACCTGCCGTGAGGCGGCCCACCGGGGGACACGGTGCCACTGCGTCTGCGAGGGTACCGTAGTGAGCGATGATCTCGAGCGCCGTGTCCGCCAGGTGCGATCGCGCGTCGCCGTGCGGGCCTGGGAGTACCGTCAGCGACATCATGCGAAGGGCGTGTGGATGCGCCTCCGCCGCATCCTCGCCGATGCCGCGGCCGCGTACGTGATCCCCGAGAGCGAGGCGGAGCGGCTGGTCGCCGAAGGCTTCCCGCCGGAGCCCGTGGGCCGGGAGCTGGAGCCGGCCAAGGTCATCCTCTTCCTGCCGGCCGAGAGGGTCGCCCGGCTCGCCGGGGCGCGCGAGATCCCCGTGCGTCTCGAGGTCGAGCTGCTGGAGGCGCCGGCCCTGGCGCTGGTCCGCTTCCCCTAGGAGCGTGTCGGAGTAACCCGGCAGCTCGCTCCGAGCGCGCGACGCATCGAGCAGCGCTCCGAGCGGCGGCTGTGCCGCCGCAGCCGAGGGGGGGCATCGGGGGGGTCTTCCGAGACCCCCCCGGAGAAACTAGCGCCGCTCGGCCGGAGCTGCCAGGAACCCTTGGCCCGCCGCCCGCGCGGTGCTATGGTCGGCGTGCTCTCTGGTCGGTGGCCCATGGCATCGCTCCAGCTCACCCTCCTGGGCGGCTTCCAGGCCCGGATCGGATCGGGCCCCGCCCTCCCCCTGCCGACGCGGAAGACCCAGGCGTTGCTGGCCTACCTCGCCCTGCCCCCCGGCCGGGCGCATCCGCGCGACAAGCTGGCCACCCTGCTCTGGGGCGACCGCCCCGAGGGCCCGGCCCGCACCAGCCTCCGCCAGGCGCTGTCCGCGCTGCGCCACCGACCCGGCCGCGCGACGAGGACCGACCGGCTGGCGCCCGCGCCCGCCCGGGAAGCGTCTGCTCTGGAGACGCCGCTCCTCGGCCGCGCCGTGGAGCTCGGGCGTCTGCGCCAGGCACTCCACGAGGCGGTGACCGGCCGCGGCCGCCTCGTTGCAGTCGTCGGCGAGGCCGGGATCGGCAAGAGCCGCCTCGTAGCAGGGCTGGCCAGCGAGGCGATCGAGCGCGGGGCCCGGGTGCTCCTCGGGCGCTGTTACGAGAACGAGCAGACCCTGCCCCTGGCGCCGTGGGTCGACGCGCTCCGCGGCGGGCAGGTGGCGTCGGACGCGGGAGCTCTCGGCGCGCTGAACGAGATCTGGCGGAGCGAGCTGGCGACGCTGCTACCCGAGGTCGCCGTGCCCGGGCTCCCGCCCGCGAGCCAGGACGTCGTCCGGTTGTTCGAAAGCGTCACCCGGCTGATCGGCCTGCTCGCCACGCAAGAGCCGCTCGTGCTCCTGTTCGAAGACCTCCACTGGGCCGACGAGCTGACGGTTCGCCTGCTCGGCTTCCTGGCCCGGCGGACACGCGATTCCGCGGTCCTGCTGGTGGTCACGGCGAGGGAAGAGGAGCTCGCGGCCGCTCCGTGGCTCCGGCGCGTCCTCG